>NZ_LWFU01000493.1:0-4731 GCF_001635135.1 Oleiphilus sp. HI0080 | reverse complement strand
CGAAACTTCGGTCGCAATACCGCCAACAAGTTCAGCGGCATTGCACATGGCAATGGCATGAATACAGCCAAGATGGTTATGTACTTTTTTCTGGTTCTTTAACACCGCCTCGCAGTAACCAGGTCTTATTTCCGTGACCAAGGGGTCGATGGTCGAGAAGTAAGGAGCAAGTTGTGCGACACCCGCTGAGAAGCCTTCTGGTCCCATTTGTTCAAACATTTTTAAATACTGGTTCATGCGCTTGCTTCTTCGTTGTGAGTCTTATGCTCAGATGGAATCTTGGTGTATGGCGTCGCTGTGTGCACTTTATTTGTGCTTATAAAGCCGAGAGTATTTTGCCAGAGCGAGTCTTTGAATTTCTCTTTGAAAAAGCCGGTATGGCCAATGTGCTTTGCGCCTATGTCTTTCGGTTTGATTTGCTTGACGGTGCAATCGGCGGTTTCAAAGAAGCCGAGTAGGTGATTTATGTTTTCGAGCGGAGCGAGTAGGTCATCGCTAAAAGCAAGCGAAAGTATCGGTATATCTATCTCTTTATAGGCAGAGCAATCTAAGCCAAAAATATCATCGAACAGGTAGTTGGGCTTGCGCATCCATGACGCCCATTGTCGAACGGCACTTGATGGTAAATCCTGATTACCAAGCCCAAACTTCTGGGATGGGAAACGCGCATAGAGTTTGCTGACGAGAGGCAGAATGAACCCAGCATTAACCCGGATTTTTAAACCGTCTGCTAAGCGTGGCCAGCGTTTCCAATAGGGTGCAGAGGCGGCGATAAAAATGGCGCTTGTTAGTTTTTTACTTGAAGGTGCGAGTCCCAGTATTTGTCCTCCAACACTATGGCCGATGAAATGCACTGGCTGGTCCGTTTCCAAGGAGTTACAAAGTGCGGCCTCAATGTCTTGAGTGGCCCACTCCCTTAGGCAAAACCCGTTGGCCACCATGTCTTCATTCTTCCCTGTGCCGCGATAGTCAAAACAATAGGCGGTATAACCTTGCCCACATAGAAACTCTGCAAGAGGCCAATAGAAGGATTGTGCGACTCCGAATGCGCTAGCGATCACGACAGATCCTATCGGAGCATGGGGTTTGAACTGAGTCATTGCTAATTGGCGCTGATCAGGGCAGGTAACGGTGAGCGTGCTTTTCATGGAATTGATGCTTGCTGTTAACGAGGTTAGTTAAGCGGATTGCTTTGAAGAACATACTTCATGCTGTTGATGCCTAGGGTAACGCGATTTGAGCGATATTCGCCAGCGCTCCAGTCGAATTGACTGTTTCGTTTAACGGTAGGGCTTCCCGTGGCGATTGGCTTCTTGGGTGCACTTTAATGGCGCACTGTAATGGTGCGATAGACGTGTTATCGGAATCTTATGGTGCTTTAAATTGAAGCCTGATCAACGAGAAATTGTTGTAATCTGTTGATTTTGCTATGTAAATTATCGTTGGCTCGACCTTTGCTATATCTCTAAGTGTCCGTACCCTTGACATACTGGGCATCAAAATCTGTTAAATCGAACGCTAGGGTTCCGATCGCTTAACATTCATAACATAACGATAGTGTGTTAGCGCGATGACTGGTCCGAGAGCATTCGACCTACCTCTTTTAAGAGCACGGGTTCAGGCGTGTTTAAATAATCTTTATGGCGTCAAACCCTCCCGTGGTTTGCTTTCAGCATCGGGCATGCTGCCCGCTTGTCGAAGCCTTGATTGTATGACTATCTTTGCATTGACCGCGGATCAATCGAACACCGTGCTGAGCATCGCAGAAGGAGTAGATTGTGATGATGGTTATAGCCGAGAGAACCCCTTTTATAATCAAACTCGACAATATGGAGAGCGCTCGGGTCCGCTGCGCATTGGCTTGATTCGCTCGGATCAGCTAGCCTTTTTCGGCGATGAGGGTTATGCAAATGCATATTCAGATACCTTAAAGATCTTGCGTGAAGATGCCAGTATTGAATTTGAAGAGCTTGATTTTGCCCCGTTTGTAGAGGCTGCCAAGCTATTGTACGAGGGGCCTTGGGTCACCGAACGCTATCTTGCAACCCAGCCTTTAATTGACGACTCACCTGAGGTGATGTTCCCGGTGGTTCGCGGCATCATAGAACCGGGCAAGGATGCATTGGCGAGTGATTTGTTTACGGCTCAGTATCGTTTGCAAGAGCTCAAACAAGAGTGCGACGCAATCTTAGACCGATTTGACTGCTTGCTCACGCCAACGGCGGGACGCTTTTTTACAGTGGATGAATTGTTAGAAGAGCCAGTTCTTAGGAATAGTCAGCTTGGGCACTATACAAATTTTATGAATTTGCTGGACATGAGCGGCTTGGCGTTACCGACAGTCTTCACTCAGCAGGGCCTGCCGTTTGGGGTGACATTGGTGGCACCGGCTTTCGGTGATCGTCGACTTTTGTCTATCGCTAAGCGGTTCGAAACGATGTTTGACCTGCCGTTAGGCGCGTTGGGCGAGTCGCGTGAGTCTTTGCCAGTAAATCCAGTCGCATCACCGAAACACATCGACGTTCTGGTGTGTGGCGCGCATTTAAAAGGCTTGCCGTTGAACTGGCAGTTAACTGAGCGCGGCGCGACGCTAAAAGAGTGTACTCAAACAGCCTCAGTGTACCGAATGTATGCTTTGGCAGGGGGGCCTCCTTTTCGCCCGGGTTTGGTACTGGATGAACAGCAAGGCGCAGCGATTGATGTGGAGATATGGCGGGTTCCCAGCGAACACTTTGGTAGTTTCGTGGCAGGCATTCCGGCACCCTTAGGTATCGGAAAAGTGAGACTTCAAGACGGCTCTTATGTCTCTGGCTTTATCTGTGAGCCTTATGGCTTGGAGGGCTCGAAAGAGATTACCCAACTTGGTGGTTGGCGCGCTTACCTGAAAGAACTGGCAAGTTAATGAAGGGTTTAAGGGTTTAAGTAGCAACAATAATAAAAAGGCGCTTCAATTGAAGCGCCTTTTCTTTACAACGGTAGCGTTAAGTAGTCATCGCTTAACGCTTTCTTGCAGCGCCCAAGCCAAGAAGACCAAGGCCAAGGAGCACAAGGCTGGCTGGCTCTGGAACGTCCACAGAGCTAAGCATTACGTTATCAAGCATAATGCCGATGTTGTCGCCGCCGCCGTGATTAAAAATGATTGAGTCGCTTGTGTCGTTTGTAACAACAAACTGGTGCGTCACGGTTTGCCAAGGATCGCTGCCATTCAAAACAAACACTTGATCAAAGAAACCACCCAAAGAGACCGACGTTCCATCATTTGTGTTGTTGCGTTGGTTGCCTGAGATATCGAAGCTTAGCTCGTATGTGCCAGCAGCTAGTGCAATGGATGTACTTGTGAATACGCCCGCATCGCGTGTGCTGCCGTCGAGATCAACGCACTTTCCTGTACCACCTACGCAATCAATACCCCAGCCATTCGGCATGCCGACCAGATCAACGGTACCATCGCTGACTGTCCAGTTTGTGAAGCCATTGTAGTTAAGGTGCGACGTTTGCGTTCCCTCTGAATCGAAATTGTCCTGAAAAATAATGCCTGCGTGTGCACTTACGCTTACAAGTACTGCCGATGCGATAGCGATCAACCGTGTGTACATGGTGAATACTCCAAATAAAGATTGAGATGCTCATTACTAGAAATCGAGGAAGTGAACCTAGCAATTTTGCAGCCATGATTCCTAACTTACTGATCAATATATATTTCTTATGAATGAAGCGGGCAGTGCCTGCTCGTATGTGTAAAGTATACTGACATTTCCTCAAAGCACGTAGAGTAACTGAAAGACAAGCAAACAAATACAAAGCCCGGCACCGACCTTTGGGAAGGAAATAATGTTAGGTGCTTTTGCTGCGAGGTCTGGCCTTTTGCGCAGCTTAAGGAGTGCAACATTCACAAGTGTGAAAACGCACAAAACACTAAAACTGGTGTAGGCGGCAAGCGTGACCAGCGGTAGGCCAAGGGCTAGCACTAGAACGATTAAGGCGACAGTGATGGTGGCCACCCAAGGTGTTTTGGTTTTTGAGGAAACCGCAGCAAACACCATAGGAAGACGCTGCTGATTGGCCATACCATACAGCACACGAGATGCCATAATGATTTGAGTGAGCACACCGTTTACTATGGCGAAAAGACTGATCACAGAGATCCATTGTCCCATCTCGGCGCTGTGTATCTCTAGCAGGTGCTTTAGCGGAGCCTCTGAGGCTGCGAGCGTGTCTAGAGGCATGCCAAGAATCGCGACGAGAGCGACTAAAATATAGAGGCTGGATGATATCAGTAATGCCAAAATGATCGCCTTGGGCATGTTTCTTTCGGGCTCTTTGACCTCCTCAACAATGTTGACCATGTCTTCAAACCCAACGAAGGCGTAAAACGCGAGGAATGCGCCAGCGAGAACAAGCGCAAGTTCGTCTAGGGATGTTGGAACAAAGAGCGCTTCAATGGAGAGGTTGGTCGCATCTATCTGTCCGCCGCCAACGAACACGACGAGTATGAGGCCGCCGATTTCAATTAAGGTGACGATCGTCGCTGCCCACAGTGATTCTGCAATACCCCAAAGTGCAAGCCCCGTCATGAACACCACAACACAGATGACCGCAATCGCCGCCGGCACTTCGATGAAGGTCTGCAGATAACCTACGAATCCATTGGCGAGTGTCGCACAGGAAACGACGCCAGTGAGCACGACGAGTAAACCGACGAACCTCGTTAGGTTTGGTGTGCCAAATGCC
>NZ_LWFU01000492.1:0-5103 GCF_001635135.1 Oleiphilus sp. HI0080 | reverse complement strand
CCTGTGCAATTCGCGCGCGCCCAAGGGAATAGAAAAAGAGCAATGGCAGGCTGTAAAAGCCGCACACAAAGGCTACCAACTAGGCAACGAAGTACTACTTTTGTTAGCGCATGTTGCTTACAGCACCGAGTTTTATAACCTGAGTGTCAACGAAGACCTCACCATCCATATTCCCGACACGCTGGCGGACTCAGAGTTACAAAAAGCGATGGCCAAAGTACTGGTACCGCCGCCACAAGCTAAGAGCGATGAGATTCTCGCGCCTTCGGGCGGAATGTATTATTCACGCGAAGCGCCCGACATGGACACGTTCATTAAAGAGGGGGATCACTTTGAGGCGGGCGAACCGCTCTTCATTGTTGAAGTCATGAAGATGTTCAACAAGGTCAATGCACCGTTTTCTGGTGTGATCGAAAAATGCTTGATTGAGAACGATGGAGAGATCATCAAAAAAGGACAACCGATCTTTAAGATTGTTCCGGATGAAAAAATTGAAACCTTAAGCGATGAGCAGATAGCCAAAATTAAAACACAGGCCTGTTCAGTATTTATTGATCGCATTTAAATTAATTGCTCTTGGATAAAAGCTGGAAACAAAGATGATTACAGGACTAGACCATATCGCAATCGCCGTTCCGGATCTGGAAAAAGCCATACAGCGCTTTGTAGAAGATTTCGGATTAACATTCAAAGGTAAAGAAGATGTGGAAGACGCCTTAACAAGTACCGCGTTTTTTCCTGTCGACAAGCCGAGCATTGAGCTCATTCACCCGCTTCGCGGACAAGGCCCTGTTCAGAAGTACCTCGAGAAAAAAGGCGGCGGGATGCACCACCTGTGTTTTCGTAGCGATGATATCGAAGCCGACGTTGAACGATTGAAAGCCAAGGGCTATCAATTCTTAACAGAAGCCCCCACCATAGGTGCGCATAATTGCCGTGTGATCTTCATCCATCCTAAAAGTTGTGATGGCGTCTTAGTTGAGCTGAATCAACCTCAATAGTTATTCGATCCATGACAATACAGATTCACCCTAAGTCATATGGATGCCACTCAGGGTCAAACAACACACTCATCAATATAAAAGCGAACTAGCAGAGTTCATATATGACTGACAAAAAACGCGAAGACCTAACCGCCTGGGAGGCATTAGCCACCAAACAGATGAAGGGCATGACGCCGGAAGAGATGACATGGAACTCGCCGGAAGGTGTTCCGATCAAAGTACTTTACACTGCTGACGACACGAAAGACCTGCAACACACCGACACTCTCCCGGGAATGGCCCCCTATGTTCGAGGGCCGATGGCAACCATGTATGCAGGCCGACCTTGGACGATACGCCAATATGCGGGTTTTTCTACCGCAGAAGAGTCAAATGCCTTCTACCGTAAAAACCTCGCTGCGGGCGCACAGGGCGTTTCTGTAGCATTCGATTTAGCCACTCACCGCGGCTACGATTCGGATCATCCGCGCGTCACCGGCGATGTGGGTAAAGCCGGTGTCGCCATCGATTCAGTCGAAGATATGAAGATCTTGTTCGATGACATTCCGCTAGACAAAGTCTCCGTATCGATGACCATGAACGGCGCAGTACTTCCCGTCATGGCAAATTACATCGTGGCTGCGGAGGAACAAGGGGTTTCTCAAGCACAATTAGCGGGCACGATTCAGAACGACATTCTGAAGGAATTCATGGTGCGTAATACCTATATTTACCCACCAGCACCATCGATGAAAATTATCGGCGATATCATCGCCTACACATCCCAGAACATGCCACGCTTTAACAGCATTTCAATTTCCGGCTATCACATTCAAGAAGCCGGTGCCGATGCCGCTTTGGAGCTCGCTTATACCTTGAGCGATGGCCGCGAGTATGTGCGCACCGCACTGAACGCAGGTCTAGAAGTGGATGCCTTCGCACCCCGCCTCTCGTTTTTCTGGGGCATCAGCATGAACTTCTACATGGAGATCGCCAAGCTTCGCGCTGGCCGATTGCTGTGGCATCGCATCATGTCGGAGTTCAATCCAAGCAACCCAAAATCCAGCATGCTTCGCACACACTCACAAACCTCTGGCTGGTCGCTTACCGAACAAGACCCATACAACAACGTGATTCGCACTACGATTGAAGCAATGGCAGCAGTTTTTGGCGGCACTCAATCTTTACACACCAATGCGCTAGATGAAGCCGTCGCCCTTCCGACTGAGTTTTCAGCACGTATTGCGCGAAACACGCAAATCATCATTCAGGAAGAAACCGGCATTACGCAGGTTGCCGATCCATGGGGCGGCTCCTATATGATGGAAACGCTCACTCAACAGATCGCTGATAAAGCGTGGGAGTTGATTGAGGAAATCGAAGAATCTGGCGGTATGGCAAAAGCCATAGAACAAGGCCTGCCGAAAATGCGCATTGAAGAAAGCGCAGCGAAGAAGCAAGCGCGAATTGACCGTGGTGAAGACGTGATTGTTGGGGTAAACAAGTATCAGCTCGACCACGAGGACGATCTGGATATTCTTGAAGTCGATAATGTCGCTGTGCGTGAATCGCAAATCAAGCGCTTAAACGAAATCAAAGCATCCCGAGACAATGCTGCCGTTGAGAAAGCCTTGGCCGCTCTGACTGAATCAGCGAAAACGGGCGAAGGCAATCTACTGGCTTTGAGTGTTGATGCGGCGCGCCTAAGAGCCACTGTCGGCGAGATTTCTGATGCTCTGGAAGCGGAGTATGGTCGCTATCAGGCAGAAGCACGAACAATTAGTGGCGTCTATGGTGCGGCCTATGAAGAAGATGCAAATTGGAACATGATTAAAGACGATATTGCAGCGTTTGAGAGCGAGCATGGCCGGCGACCACGCATGCTGGTTTGCAAGATGGGGCAAGACGGCCACGATCGCGGAGCGAAAGTGATCGCAACTGCGTTTGCCGATGTCGGATTTGATATTGATTTGAGCCCGATGTTCTCGACCCCTGAAGAGGTCGCCAAGCAAGCGATTGAGAACGACGTGCATGTTATTGGGGTGAGCTCACAAGCTGCGGGTCATAAAACGCTCGTTCCCTCACTTATAGAGGCATTGAAGGCTCAAGGCGCAGACGATATCGCTGTGGTTGCCGGCGGTGTGATTCCAAAACAAGATTACGACTTTCTGTTTTCTGCTGGGGTGAAAGGCGTCTTCGGGCCAGGAACACCCATTCCTGATGCAGCACGTCAGGTGCTTGAAGCGATCAAAGGCTAAAGACGAAATGATGGATTCTGCCACCGGCATTGAAGCACTTGCTCAACAACTTGTCTCGGACAATTCTGAGCCAGTGCGACGAAGAGCCCTCGCAAAATCCATCACTCTAATTGAGAGCACAAATCCTCAACATCAGGTGCAGGCGCAAGCGCTTTTAAATCGGATTTTACCTCAAACAGGCAAGGCAAAACGGATTGGTATCAGCGGCACGCCCGGTGTTGGCAAGTCGACGTTTATTGAAGCCTTTGGTCTGCATCTAATTGCACAAGGTTTCCGTGTAGCGGTGCTTGCGGTCGACCCAAGTTCCCCTCTCCGCGGCGGCAGCATATTGGGCGATAAAACACGTATGGAGCGACTTTCTCGCGCTGAAAACGCCTTTATCCGACCCAGCCCTTCTTCCGGCGCGCTTGGCGGCGTTGCACAAAAAACACGTGAAAGCATGCTTTTATGCGAAGCCGCAGGTTTTGATGTCGTGCTCGTTGAAACAGTTGGCGTTGGGCAATCCGAATATGAAGTCGCCTCAATGGTCGATTTTTTTATGGTTCTAATGCAACCTAACGCAGGCGATGAACTGCAAGGCATTAAGCGCGGCATTATGGAGTTAGCCGATGCTCTCGTCATCAACAAAGCCGATGGCGACAGCTTAAAGCAAGCAGAAAGAACCAAGCAGCACTGCGAAAACGCCCTACATCTCATGCGAGGTGAAGGCGATTGGGAGCCTGTTGCGCTCACTTGCTCGGCACTCACAAACAACGGTATGGAAGATATTGAGGCGATGCTTGATCGCTTTTTTGAGCAAGCAAACAGCTCAGGCTCACTCTCCGAAAAACGAAACAATCAATCCAAGGCTTGGCTAGAGACTCTCATCGAGCAAGAATTAAAGCGCATGTTCGAAGAGCACCCCTCGGTAAAAGAGCACCTTGCTGAACAACAAAAGGCCGTTATAGTCGGTCAAAGTACGCCGTTTGAGGCCGCCCAACATCTTTTAAGGCTGTTCAGTTCCTAAGTGCCCTCTTTCCCGCACTTAGAGCGTTGCGAAGTTCTCTTCAAAGAACTAAATTTTTCACGCAACCCCCATCCTCCAAACCGATAGGTTTTTTAAGCCGTTCTCATTTCATTGAGCATAAGAAGCGTTTTTTTAGACGGCTGAAATTTATTGAACTAATCTTAAAGTTCCAAGATCGTTAAATTTTTAGGTGCTAACGAGAGCTTTAGAGGCTTACGTGCGCGGTTTTACCAAGGTCTTTAAGAAAGAATAATGTCATCGAGCCATATCAACAAGCCTAGCCCTCTCGACAAGACGAGCAAGACAGAGGTCAAAGTTCCGGTAGAAGTTCTTGAAATCGGTATGTATGTTTCCAATCCTGATCGCCCATGGACGGAGCTTCCCGTGCTCCTGCAAGGCTTTAGGATCAGCTCCATCGATGACATCACCATGTTTCAAACCCATTGCAGCCATGTATTTATCGAAACCGATGACCCACGTTGGCTCAAGGCTGAAGAAGCAACGCAAAAAACGCCAACTCAGTTAATCGCCGGATTTCGCGAAACACGTGACATTCATGAGGAAATGCCCCGCGCTAAGTTCACTCTAGAGAAAACTCACGAACATATCGAAAAAGTACTAAACGACATCAACAACGGAGAAGCATTTGCTGTCGAAGAATCTCGCGCCGTTGTGCGCGAGTGCATGACGAGTATCATCAGCAACGCAAACGCGATGCTTTGGCTTACCAAGATCAAGAACGAAGACAAATACACCTCTGAACACTGCATGCGCGTAGGCGTACTTTCAATCGCATTTGGTCGTTTTTTAGGTCTTCCGGACCAAGACCTTCAACTGCTCGGCTTAGCAGGCATGC
>NZ_LWFU01000491.1:0-9044 GCF_001635135.1 Oleiphilus sp. HI0080 | reverse complement strand
TTTTGTTGAGTATGTGGAGATTACCGGCGCAGAATCCTTGGGAGTTGAGGGGCGCGGAGGGTATTACGAAGGCGCTGGTGCTTTGCGTGATATGTTTCAAAACCATCTACTGCAAGTGCTTGCGATGGTCGCGATGGAGCCTCCGGCCGCGATCAACTCGGATTCTACCCGTGACGAAGTTGTAAAATTGCTGCAAAGCCTGCAACCACTTAGCGAACATGATCTGCAGCATAATATGGTGCTGGGGCAATACACGGGCTCTCAGGTGCGTGGAGAGTCTCTGTACGGCTACCGAGAAGAAGAAGGTGTCTCACCTGACTCGAGAACCGAAACCTATGTTGCATTGAAAATGCAGATCAATAACTGGCGTTGGAGCGGAGTGCCCTTTTATGTTCGAACAGGTAAGCGCCTGCCGACACGAGTAACCGAAGTCGTCATTCATTTTAGGCCAACACCGCACCCCGTATTTGCCGCAAAGGCACCGAGAAATCGCTTGATTATCCGCATTCAGCCCGATGAAGGCATTGTGATGAAGTTTGGTTTAAAGAGCCCAGGGGCGGGCTTTGAAGCCGAAGAGGTTTCGATGGACTTTCATTATCAGGATCTGGGCGAGACGAAAGTACTCACCGCGTATGAGCGATTGTTGCTCGATGCGCTCAATGGCGACGCCACACTTTTTGCACGAAGCGATGCCGTTCAAGCCTGCTGGGAATTTGTTGAGCCCATACTAAGGTACAAAAATGACCACCATGATCCCGCTCTCTATGGTTATGCATGCGGAACATGGGGGCCTAAGGAGGCTTTTGACCTCCTGCAGAGGGATCAGCGTGAATGGCGTTTTCCGTGTAAAAATTTAGCCGATACCGATTATTGCGAGTTATAAAGGGCTGTTTCGATGTTTGAAATAAAAGTATTTGACGCGCCGCCTGAGCTCTTTGAGCAGGTAGCAGAGAAGTTAATGGCGTTCAGTTTTCGTGATAAACCTTGTCATGTCGCTTTGTCAGGTGGAAGTACGCCGATGGCCTTGTACCGTTTTATTTTGAACAGCCCTGTGAAAGACGGAATACAGTGGGACAACGTGCACTTTTGGTGGGGCGATGAGCGCATGGTTCCAGCGCTGAGTGAAGAAAGTAATTATGGCGAAGCGAAACGCCATTTTCTGGATGCGTTGCCGATACCCGCAGAGAATCTTCATCCTATCGATGGCGAAGCGAGCATGGCGGCGGAGTTGCTTCGTTTGGAAAAAGAGTTAAGGGAGCATGTCGAATCCTATCAGGGGCGGCCAAGCTTTGATTGGGTTTTATTAGGTGTTGGCGAGGACGGTCACACGGCATCTTTGTTTCCCGGAGCCGTGGATTACGACGCTGAAGAAAACTGGGTAAGTGCAGCGCACCCCAATACCGGGCAACCACGTATATCGCTTTCTGCAGAGACTTTATGTAATGCGCAAAACATTAGTTTTTTGGTCACAGGGCCGGGGAAAGCAGACATTATCAATGCATTGTTTGCAGATGACGATGAGTCTGAGCAATACCCAGCGGCAAACATATTTGCCTTTGAAGGTGAGACCGAGTGGTTGTTGGATGAAGCGTCCGCAAGCAAGTTAGTACAGGATTAGGAGGAGCCATGACGGGTTCAGTGGATCAGAACGTGGAAGGGGATATTGGCGTTATCGGGTTGGCCGTGATGGGGCAAAATCTGATTCTCAATATGAACGATCATGGCTTTAAGGTGGTGGCCTATAACCGAAGTGCCAGCAAGGTTGACGCGTTTCTTGAAGGTCCTGCAAACGGAACAAATATCGTTGGTGCGAGTTCAATAGAACACTTGGTTGCACAGTTGAAAGCGCCACGCAAAATCATGTTGATGGTGCGCGCAGGGGATGTGGTCGATCAGGTCATTGCACAACTCGTACCTTACCTGTCTGCCGGAGACATTATTATCGACGGCGGCAACTCAAATTATGATGACTCATCCCGGCGCTTAGATGCGTTAAAAAAGAAGGATATTCTTTTTGTGGGCACGGGTGTATCCGGTGGTGAAGAAGGCGCTCGGAACGGCCCCTCTATTATGCCTGGTGGCAGTGCGGAGGCTTGGCCGCATGTGCAGTCTCTCTTTCAGTCGATTGCGGCAAAAACGCCGAGTGGCGAGCCTTGTTGTGACTGGGTCGGAGCCGGTGGTGCAGGGCATTACGTCAAGATGGTACACAACGGCATAGAATACGGTGACATGCAGTTGATTGCAGAGGCTTACCATTTTATGTCGGAAGCCCTGCAAATGGATCATCAACCTATGTCGGCGGTTTTCTCGCAATGGAACGAGACAGAGCTCAACAGCTACTTAGTCGAAATTACCAGCGAGATTCTTGCTTATAAAGAATCGAACGGAACGTTTTTACTCTCTAAGATACTGGATAAGGCTGGACAAAAAGGCACGGGTAAATGGACGGGGATCAACGCTCTTGATCTTGGAGTTCCTCTCACTTTGATTACCGAATCTGTCTTTGCCCGTTGCGTCTCCTCCTTAAAAGAAGAGCGTGTTGCGGCTTCCGGTTTATTTGCAAAGCCCGATATCAAACTGAACGACCAATCTGCCTGGCTTGCAGATTTGCGGCAAGCATTGCTAGCTTCAAAGATCATCTCCTATGCACAAGGCTTTATGCTGATGCGAGCCGCTTCTGAGGAATTTGATTGGTCGCTCAACTATGGCAATGTCGCCTTACTTTGGCGCGAAGGTTGTATCATTCGTAGCGCGTTCCTAGAAAACATTCGTGATGCTTTTGATCGTGACCCAAACATTGCCTTTCTTGGTCTTGATCCCTATTTTCAGAAGATTCTTGAGAGCTGCCTTCCAGCCTGGCGCAGAGTTGTTTCCAAATCCTTTGAGTTGGGCATTCCCATGCCCTGTATGGCGGCCGGTCTTAATTTTCTCGATGCATATACCAGTGAACGGTTGCCAGCGAATCTCATTCAAGCTCAGCGAGATTATTTTGGTGCGCATACCTATCAACGTATTGATGACGCCTCCGGCGCTCATCACCACACTGATTGGACCGGACAAGGTGGAGGTGTGTCATCCACCAATTATGACGTGTAGCTCGTCGCCGCGACCATCTGCTCAAAGAATGTATCTCCCTTGATACAGATTAACTTGCAAGACAGCCTTGTGCGTTAGTCTGTATCCACTCCGTGTTGTACTTCATCGCTCTATTGAAGTGTGAGCCTACCCTTTTATTTCATGAGAGGTCTTGGCGAGATGAATACTCCAAATTACATATGTCAGTGTGTTGCGCGCTGTTTATTGGCTTTCGTCAGCGCTTCGCTCCACGCAAATCAGATAACGCCGCTCACCATGTGTGTTTTCGATTTCGTCGGTATTGGCGGCCCGGTTCATGAAGAGATGAAAGCCTACCAAATTGACGCTGTTCGCTGGGGCGTCGACCTCTCGCTTAAAGTCTATACCGATGATCGGGTCGCCTCGGAAGAGTTCAAAAATGGTGTCTGCGATATGCTGAATTTGCCAGACATACGTGCGCGGGAATACAACGACTTTACAGGTTCGGTGAGTGCGGTTGGGGCGCTCCCCACCTACAAACACTTGGGGATGGTCATCAAAACCCTAAGTCACCCAAGTGCCGCCGAGTTTATGCGCAGCGGTGACTATGAAGTGATAGGTATAGCGCCTATTGGCGCTGTATTCATGTTCGTGAATAACCGCCAAATTCACGCACCGCGAGACCTTGCTGCCAAGCGCATTACTGTTCTCGAGAATGCGCCTGCGACGGTTTACATTGCCAAACAGATTGGTATGACACCGGTATCCTCGAGCATTCGTAATGCACTGCAGAAGTTCAATAACCGCGTTGTCGACGTGACGGGGGCACCGGCCTTGGCCTATGAACCGATGGAAATGTACAAAGGCCTAGAACCGGATGGTGGCATAATCAACTGGCCTACCCTGCAAGTGACGATGCAGTTACTGGTGCGCTGGAAGAAAGTACCCGAAGGCTTTGGCCAGCAATCACGTGATCTCATGGCGAGCAAATACCATCAAGAAATTCGTGAAATCCGCCAGAGCGAGGAAGGGATTCCTGAGAAGTATTGGATTAACATCTCAGACGAAGCCAAAGATGAATGGAATGATTTCTTTCGGCAGGCACGAATTACTCTGCGAGGGGAGGGCGTGTATCACCCGAAAGCACTAAAACTGTTTGCCCGAGTCCGCTGTAAAATTGATCCGCATTTGGCAGAGTGCACCGCCAAAGATCAGGAGTGAGGCTTGCATTGAAATACCTAGATGAGCAAGCCAGATCTCGACAGAAAGCCATTGTTTTGAATACTTTTTATAGATCATCGGCTTTCACACCAAAGCGGACATTGCGCAAGTCGAAAACCTCCATCTGAAATGTGAGAAAAGCGGACGTTAAGTTAAGGCTGAGCTCTGAATAGGGCTACTGGAAAAGCAGACATTAGAACGCCCAGCTCACCGCGCGTAGTAATGTTGGCGACTTTGCTGCGTGTTTTGCAGGAAAGGTGCAAACATTACGGAGTCCGGTGGAGCTGCTGGTTATGTTGTCTTTGATTGAACAAACCTCGATAAACCAAGCACGATTAGCAAGCTTGATAAAATACCAAGGCCCGCCCCGGTATATACAGTTAACAGCACCAATGTTTCAACTACGTAACTAGCTGAGAAACCTTGGCCAGCCATTGGCAATGCTTTACTTGCCCCAAATACTGCTGACAGCGTAATAGAAAACCAAACTAAATACATGCTTAATAAACCTGACCAATAGGCTATTTTTAACCATTTATCTTTAAGAGAAAGTAACTCAAAGACGACACCAAATATCATAAGCGCCATGCCACTTTGAACCGCAGCCAAGTGAGCAGACAAAGCCATACGCGGATTTAGGAAATAAGGAATTAGACCACCTTGAATAAGGCCAATTAGAAAAAGTGTAGCCCCCCAGAATATGAGTTTGCCTCCAAGAGGCCCAATTTTAATCGTCAATTTTTGATTCCTTTCTGCTTATTCTGTTTAAAAGAGCAATTGATTATATCCTTCTAGCTAATAAATTCGATTACCCGAGAAGTAATAAAAAACATAACGCCTAGCTAAACGGCAAAATTTGATGGCAGCTTTTTTGCGTGTTTTTGCAAAAAGGATGACAGCATATTTTGTCCATTTGAGCTTCTTGTTAGGTGATTGATTGCCCTAGGTTTTTCTTTAGAATGGGGTGTTTTGGTCGCCACTCTTTTTCTCTTTATTGAAAAGAACCTTGAACTTCAATTCACCGATTATTTTTAATTCTACCATCAGTGAACACAACGATTCACTTCATTCTTGTTTGCTAAATCAACGACGCCAACCATCAAAGTTTTCCGCTTGGAATAAGCCAAAATTTATAGTTAATGGAACATGCTTCGGCTTAGCATTTTCTATAATTCGTGCAACATCATTGTACGATTTATGAACCAGTACAACCTATTGATTTTAATGCTTTTATGTCACCTAACGCCCAGCTAAACGGCGTAGTAACTGTGGCGGCTTTTTTGGAACAAAAAAGGTGCGACAGTTACGGAGTCCGTTTGAGCTGTTGGTTATACGTTTATTTACTACTGCCACAGGTGTTCCATCATTTTTGGATATTGCACAGGCCTAAAGTCATTAAATTTGATATCACGTACATGGGTAAAACTAGACCATATAAGCTTACTACCTTTAGACCAAGCTAACGGTTTTATGCGCTTATTTACAGCAGCTATCTCTTCTTTGGTAGCTTCTCGTAGCTGGCCAACAGTGCCATAAAGGCGAACACCAGGTGGCGATAGAAACTTGCCCTTGAATAATGACTTAAGCCAAAAGGATGATTTGGTATTAACAGCACTTAAACAAGCCTTATCACTATGGTTAAGGTTAGTAGCCAGTTTAGAAGTATACGTATCGAAGAAGTAACCTGTGAAATCATTTCGTAAAAACACAGTGCCTATTGGAGTTACATTTGGCATACCTTGGTCATCAACTGTTGCGATTGAGCAATGCATGCTTGATCTTTGGCTTGAGCCAATAACATTCGTAATTTCATTCCAGTGCTTTGCTAATTCCATTTAACTCTCCATTTCCTATTTACGTATAACGCTTGCCTTCAGCCGCCCACTTGTAGCGAATGACCGCAGGGAAGTAGCGGAAAGTGGGTCGGCTGCAAGGCATTGTTATACACCGACCTTGGCTTGTTGAATTAGTTTTTCATGCTCTTGGGTGAGCGGCATAACCCTAAATGGACTTACATTGCTGCCGCCAGTATTCCCTTTAGGAACTAGCCCGACAGCTGTTTTAGTTGCGGCGCCAACGATACGAAATGTTTGACCCAGAATTTCTCTTAGCGCCACGTTGCGAAGTGCCCACAAAAACATGAGCCAATGAACTTTGACGTGCCAATAAGTGGATTCTTGACCGAGGACATGTGCATTTTCTAAATGCGAAAATTCTTTCCGCGTGTTTCCATGCCGCCTAGCATGTATTGCTTGTTCCAGCTCTGCCTGGACGTGAGGAGCGATGTTTTTACTGAATTTACTGCTCATGTGATTTTCTCTTAGGGGTATAACGCTCCACTAAAGTGCGCGTTTTTTAGCGTCACTTTTCAGTGACTTGTTATGTTTATCGGGACCTAATGCCCATAGTATGTATAGAACAATTACAGACTCTGGAAGTATAAATTTCCCGAATATTTTAGCGCTAGTATAACCAAACAGCCACCAAACAGTAGGCATTGATACTAGCGAAAAGACTGTAGCGATATAAATAAATCTGGGCACATGCCACTTGATTGAAGTTTCTGGGTATTTGTTCCGGCTAAAAGCCCATTTTCTCCATACAGTAGAAACTAAATAGATAACAAGGAAAAAACCTAATACAGCTAGCCAATCAAGAGCCATTAAGTTTTCAATACTACAATCAGGATTACACGAAAAGAGACTATCCATAATCTTCACTGTTAAAATTAGGAAACATAACGCCCGCAACAGCGGCGAGCAACTTGTTGCGAGTCCTGTTGCTTGCGCTTGTTAAGGCTTGATCGCTGATTGAAGTTCATTAGATATTCCTGGCGCACAGCTTTCGGTTATGCATTTTTTAATAAGTGCTTTATTAGCCTCCTGAATGCTCCTTATGCGATGAATTGCCTGTTCGATATTACCAGACTCAATCTCGTTCAGCGTTTTATTGAAAAATTTGTACTCATTAATCAAACCAAGATGGAGTTGCTCGCTGTTAAACAAATGGAGTTTATCCAAGGTTCTTTCGGCTGAGAAATACATAACCCCAATACCAACAATAAGACCAGCAATAAATACTTTCATTTGATGCCTTAACGCTCAGCTAAGTGGCGCCGTTTACGGCGTCCTTGCTTGAGCGCCTGGTTAACTGCTGGGTGACGGGGATGGAAAATAGCGAAATGCTAAATAG
Organism: Oleiphilus sp. HI0080; assembly: GCF_001635135.1. Lineage (NCBI taxonomy): Bacteria > Pseudomonadati > Pseudomonadota > Gammaproteobacteria > Oceanospirillales > Oleiphilaceae > Oleiphilus > Oleiphilus sp. HI0080. Next base: position 1,577 of record NZ_LWFU01000491.1, on the reverse strand, counting down.
AATTATATTGAACGCTGTAGTCCATTTTTGCTGAATAATTTCATAGTCCCTGTTAGCCGCAGCCAGCAATAAATCCGCTAACTGGTCATCAGTTAGCTTCAAAGAGCCATCCTTGATTAAGGCTGCCTTTTCCGCGACCTTTTGTTCAAAGCTCAGCTCCGCTGCTTGAAATGTTGTAAAGAAGCTATAAAACCTTACGTTCACAATGACGGCAATAAGAGCGTAAAACATATAAAGCAGTACAGTTTTTCTCATATATAACAACCAGAACAGTTAACGCCAAGCTAAGCGGCGCGCATTTATGCGCGTCCTTGATTGAGCGCCTTGTTAAGTGTTTTGTGTTTAATTAGAACGCTAGCCATCGCCGTCCCCTCCAAAGCCACCGGAATCGATGTGGCTACTGCCAGCACCGTCATCGGAAAGCCCCACACTATTTGAGTGCGAAGCCACTATAGCGGTAAGGAAGAAGAGCTCTAGTACGCGAGACCTTGATTTGCTAGAACCACTATATTGCGGTGCAGACCTTATATGACTAAGAGCGAAATTTAGAATGAGCAATGCACCGACCAATGGTATGCATAGTACGATTAGAGCTTGGAAAAATAATTGAATTGGCTCGTACATTTCCGATTTATGTGCGTAATAGATTGCCATGGCATCGAGGTATACCAGAGCTATCACGATTATCCATATCAGGTATTCGCTCATTATCTTCCTTACACTTAACATTTGAATATACGTCTCGCGACGCACGTCTTGCGACGGTATATTTTTTTGATTGTTGATCCTTACTTACTTGGCGGGTCCAACCATCCCTGAGCTTTCTATCCTAAGCAGAAAAGTGTCGTTTTGGAAGTACGCCTCGCGACGTATATCCTAATTTTGATTATCTCCATAAAGAAGCCAATAAGTTATTCAAATCAGCTACTTACAGGCACAGGTGTTTTCTTTGCATTTATATGCGTCTTGAGACGTATATCCTCACTAGCTATCGCTTCCAAAAGTAAAGATGGCGCGTTTAACTTTGATCCGCTTTGGTATGTTTTCTTTTAAAAGGGGAGCGCGATGGCAATGTCCGCTCATCACCAAAAAACCGCTGTAGCTTTATCTCGAGCCGCATGTCTACTATTTGGTGGCAGCTGATGGGGAGGCATACCGAATTTATAGTCCGCGTTTCACCATTCAGTAACATGATGCCACAGTATCTATATTATAATTTTACGCATTCTGGTGTATTATTGCATCATAACTGCACCGATCTATAGGTATCATTATGACAAGGCAAAGCATTACCCTAACGGAACAAAATGACACATGGCTCAGAAATCATGTCGATAACATCCGAGACTATTCCAACAAAAGCGAGTTGATCAACGATTTAATTCGAAGAGCCAGAAGAGCTGAGCTCATAAATATTAAACTGATGGAAGCTGAGCAAAGTGGATTTGTTTCTCAAAGTCCTGCTGAAATGCTTGAAGAGTTCAAAGAAGAACTGAAGCGTTAATGTATACATATCGAATTTCTGTAAACGCTAAGGAAGACCTTAAAAGAATTTACGCTTATGGAATTGCCGAATT
>NZ_LWFU01000490.1:0-3045 GCF_001635135.1 Oleiphilus sp. HI0080 | reverse complement strand
TCGGCTCCTTGAGCTGCCATCCGCTCTATAACGTCTAAATAGGTTTTGCGTGAACGCGTCAGGATATTCCCCAAACAGAGCTCTTCGTAGATGATGCGGTGAACGTCAGCCCTGTCTGACGTAGTCGGTGTTATGACCTTCAAGCCAAAGTGTTGTGTCAGTCGGCCTTTGTAAAAGTCCTGCTCCATTGTGAAGGCTGTGCCTAGTAACCCGACTGTTTTGACGTTGGCATGAACGAGTGCTTCGCCAGTCGCGTCGGCGATGTGCAACAGGGGAATGTTAATCGCTGATTGAACAGCGTCTGCTACTTTGTGCATGGTGTTTGTGCAAATAAGCAGACCGTCTGCGCCAGCAGCCTCGACCGATACCGCAGCACTTGCGAGTATTTCACCCGCTTGTTGCCAATTGTCTTGCATCTGTAATGCTTCTATTTCAGCAAAGTCGACACTCACCATGGCGATTTTGGCGGAGTGCAAGCCGCCGAGATGGTTTTTAACGCCTTCGTTGATCGCTTTGTAATAGCCTTGTGTGCTTTCCCAGCTCATGCCGCCTAATAGGCCGATGGTTTTCATCTTGTTTTTCCTTGTGATGAGATTAAGTCTGCGTGTTGAGCGCAGCATTACATATTGGTGGTTCTCAGCAAAACTGACTGGTGATCTTGTGAATGGATGCCATTACTTGCTCACATATAGCCGGGTTAGTGGCATCGGCATGTGGCGGCGCGAACTGTTGTTCGTCATTGTCGTAATACTGTCCGGATGCGCGCGCGAACTCCTCTGATAATGCTGCGCGCACTAGAATGTTTGCGCCGACGCTTAAGTCATTGCCGGCCACACCAAAACCCTCTTTCACCATTTTACTGGCGAGCAGTGAGCCGGGATTGACGGCAACCGAGACTTGGCTGTTGCTTAAGTCTTTCGCTAGTTCTTGTGACCAAATAGTCAGCGCAAGCTTGCTTTGCGCATAGGCTTGAAACGCTTCGCTTAAAACGACGTTGCCTTCCATGGCATCTATATTGATGGGCGCTTGCGCTGCAGACGAAAGGTTGATGATACGTCCATCGCTTGAAAGGCTGGGGATTAGCCCCTTCGCTAAGATAAAGGGCGCAAAGGTATTCACGACAAACCGGACATCGAAGCCCTCAGGCGTAATGGGAGTTGGCGTTTTTAGCACGCCGGCGTTGTTGATAATAATGTCGATGCTTGAATGATCACTCGTGATGGAAACGAGCAGAGATTGGATGTCGTCAAAGCGAGATAGATCTGCCCGGTATGTATCGATGAGGGTATTCGGAGCGCAGTCATGTAATGCGGTTTCTGTGTCGGCCAGCTTTTGCTCGCTTCTTCCGTGAATCAATAAATGATGGCCTTTTGCTGCGAGTAATTTGGCGGTCTCTAAGCCAATGCCATCGGTTGCTCCTGTAATCAGTATTTTGTTCATCTTGCGTTGACTCCGTCCTTATCGATTCGGTGTTTCCGTTGCTTATAGAAGCACATTTGAATGACGGTTGTCTTCCATTCATGGGGTGCCGCTTTGCAAGGCCTCCTACGTTTACTCGCGGTCAGTATTATGAGGTGGCCATATGCTCATCAATACATCGTACGATTGAGCACCTATTGCATTTTTTACGTCATATTCAGCGCATCGGCTGAAATAAACGGCCTCAATTCTTTGCGCGCTTGTATTGCTGTATTACACTCGTTCACATATTGGCTTAAGTCTTGTTCAGTTGCAGGGAAAGGAAGCACCGTATGGCAATGGCGTGGTTAAGAAAGTTGTTGGGCGGTAGCGATGATGCACCGACAACCCAGCTTGCATCGGCGGCAGTTCGCGAAGAATCTGCACACGCTGAGAAAGAAGATTCTCCTGTCAGTAACGGAAGAGACAGCGCACAGCTGTATGAAGAGTATCGTGCAGAACTGGATAGAGCGTTCTGTCTCGAATTGTTTGGTACGGACCGTCTCTATGTGAATAGTACTGACGAGCAGCGTGCCAGTGCGCGGCAGCTTGCTAGAAAGCTTGCGCAGGCTGAGGTGCGGACTGAACAACTCCCTCGAAAGCCCAGTACGCTGCCTTCATTAATGAAACTCCTGAAGCAAGACGAGCTGAGTTACGCTCAGATTGCCGAATCCTTATTGAAAGATCCTTCGCTGACTTCTCAGGTTCTTAGAACCGTAAATTCGCCGTTTTTTCGCTTGAACAATAAGACTGTTGAGTCGCTCGATCAGGCGATTTTCATTATGGGGGTTGGCGGTATTAAAAAGGTCGTCTCTGCGGCTATTCTGCTTCCCGTCTTTAAAGGTGCGCAGAAAACGTCTGCGTTCAGCGAAACCGTGTGGCAGTGGGCACTAAGCGCCGGTAAATCCGTCGATGAACTTTTCCAGGCCCGAGGGGAGTCTGAAGGCTCTGCCTATCTGCTTGGCTTGCTTCCGGCGCTTGCGATGCTATTGATATGTCAGGAGATCGACGCGGTTGAAGGAGGGCGCCCAGAGGAACACACGCTTTTGCCCATTCAAAAGCTCGATATTTTTAAGAGCGTGGGGTGGAAGTATTGTATAGCGATTCGCAAAGAGTGGGGCATGCCTGAAGAGTTTGATGATTATTTATATGGTCTAAAACAATCAGAGCACGAAGTGCATAGTGATGCTCTCGCTACGGCACTGCTTGTCGCTCAGTATGCTTTGGTTCAGGAAAGAAATGGTGTGCCTATTAGTGTGTCGCAGTTGTCTCAGATTACGAGCTCAAGCTTTGAAGAAAACACGCGGATTATGGCGCAGCTTCAGGGCCGAATTGAACGCAATTAACGGCTAGCGTGTACAGAGGTCTAAACGCATATCATGCCAAGCGCGCCCGCCATGATCGGATTCGGAAGGGGCAAGATAATTAAACCCGTACTTCTCATAAAAACCTATCAGTTCGGTTTGGCAAATCAAGTAGATATCTTCTTTCGACATGGCGCGCATTTGCTCTATGAAGTGTTTGACTAGCGCGCCTGCAAATCCTTTGCCCTGATACTCGGGATGAACAACGACCGACATCACCACA
>NZ_LWFU01000489.1:0-3745 GCF_001635135.1 Oleiphilus sp. HI0080 | reverse complement strand
AGCCGAAGCCCTGCATGTAATGGAAGAATATAAAATCACAGGTCTGCTGGTTACCGAGCCTGACAGAACCCTAGTCGGTGTAATTCATATGCATGATTTACTAAAAGCAGGTGTTGTATGAGCAAGCAGCTCGATGAACAAACGCGTTCAAAGGCAAAAAACATAGCACTTCTTGGACTAGATGTAGACGGAGTGCTCAGCGATGGTCGCATCATCTTTTCAGCACAGGGAGATGAGCTGAAAGCTTTTTGCACTCTAGATGGGCACGGCATAAAACTCCTGCAACAGAATGGTATCAATGTCGCCATAATCACAGGCCGCAACTCACCCCTGGTTGCGCGTCGCGCCCGAGACCTAGGCGTCGAACACTTGATCCAAGGCAGAGAAGACAAGCGCGTCGCTCTTGATAGCGTTCGCCAAGCACTTTCATTAGAGTGGGAGCAATGCGCCTATATGGGCGATGACCTGCCAGATCTATCTGCAATGCAAGCTAGCGGGCTAGGTTTTTCCGTACCAAACGGCCACCCATTCGTTCGCCAGCACGCCGACTACTGCACGAATACAAAAGGTGGTGAAGGCGCAGTTCGGGAAGTTTGCGATTTAATTCTCGACGCCAAAGATCTGCTAGATGGCATCCATCAACACTTCTTAGAGAAGTAGGCACTGTCATGGCACGGCTTAAGCCCAGATCTCGTTTTGTTATACCTCTCATAGTGGCCGTCTTTGGGGTCAGCATCTACTACGCGAATCAACTGGAACAAAAGACGTCATTGATTCAGGAAGACACTACACGAAAACCAAGCGCCTTTGCCGAAGGCACCGAACTAAAAGAGTTTAATGAGGAAGGCGAGCTGCAACTGCTCATCAAAACGCAGCGATCATACTATTACGAAAGCGAAAACCTTATTGAAACTGAACGCCCACTGATCGACTATGTTAATGAAACAGGCGAACAATTTCGCTTAGACGCAAAAGATGGACAATATCGAACAGACACCGGAATGCTAACCTTGCAAAACGAGGTACTGATGTCTCGCGTTGGAGAAACTAACGATCTCATTACATTCGAAACAGAGGATCTTCGCATCGACACGGTGAATGACTTTATATCGACTCCCGGCAAGGTTAAGATAACCCAAAATCATAATACGCTGACCTCGTCAGGCCTTAAGGCATCACTAAATGATAGAAAAATTGAGCTACCGCAGCGCGTTCGAGGCACTTACAATGCCCAGAAATAGCTTGAATGCGCTGATCGGTTTTCTAGCATGCCTTGCCCTTTTTCCCGCGCAGAGTCATGCCATAGACGTTGATAGAAACCAACCCATTGAGATCGAATCCGACAGCGCAACAATTGACGATTCGCAAGGTCTTTCAACATACCGCGGCAACGTACTTATAAAACAAGGCAGTACAAAGCTTACCGCTGACAACATTACTGTCTTCGCAAAAGACCGCAGCGTCACGCAAATAGTCGCCATCGGCTCTCCTGCGACATTCAACCAACAAGACCCGGGCAGTGACGACGCAACCACCGGGCAGGCTGAGCAAATCACTTACAAAGCCGAAGAAGCCGTTCTTATATTTAGTGGCGATGCGAAGCTTGCACAAACGACGAACTCGTTTTCGGGTGATCGAATTGAATATGACATTATGCGAAAAGCAATTAGAGCCAAAGGCGACGAAAGCACGGGAACACGCGTTAAAATTCAGTACTTCCCTAACCAACCGACTACGCCAACGGAAGACATACAGAACCCTTCAAACGAAGCGGAAACAAGTACAAATGAGGACAAGCTCTAGCGCATGAAAACCCTTCAGGCAAAGAACCTCGCCAAAAGCTACAAAAAACGCCAAGTAGTTATCGATGTTTCACTTGAGATTCAATCTGGGCAAATTGTTGGTCTTCTCGGTCCGAATGGCGCAGGCAAAACAACCTGTTTCTATATGATTGTCGGCTTAGTCCCTCAAGACAAGGGCAACATATTAATTGACGATAAAGACATAAGCAGCCTTCCTATGCATGGCCGCGCAAAAGCGGGCATTGGCTACCTCCCCCAAGAGGCCTCAATTTTTCGCAAACTGACTGTGTATGAAAACATCCTAGGAATTCTGCAAACGCGAAAAGATTTAAACAACAAACAGCGTGAAGACAAAGCCAATCAACTACTCGAAGAATTCCACATTCAACATATTCGAGAAAGCCACGGCATGGCTTTATCAGGCGGCGAGCGCCGACGAGTTGAGATAGCCAGAGCCCTTGCAATGGAACCAGACTTTATTTTATTGGATGAACCATTCGCAGGCGTTGATCCGATTTCAGTCAGCGACATCAAACATATTGTTCGCCAGGTGAGAGATCGAAATATTGGCGTATTGATTACTGACCACAATGTGCGCGAGACGCTAGACATCTGCGAGCAAGCCTATATTGTAGGGAATGGACACATTATCGCATCAGGCTCTCCCGAGGACGTTCTCAAAAACGAAAAAGTCCGAGAAGTTTACCTCGGCGACGAGTTTACAATTTAGAACCAAATTCATTGTGCAATTTCCAGTGAAAAAAGGTTTATATATGAGAGTGAAAAACTCGTTCAATTTCTCCTCGGAAGTTCTTAAAATAGAAAAACGAGCTAGCTCCTTTGGGCAGCATAAAGAGACGACAGTCCACAATGACCAGCATTACAAGAAGCTAGGATGACCGACAAATGGTAATGAAGGCATCCCTACAACTCAAAATGGGGCAACATCTCACGATGACCCCACAATTGCAGCAAGCCATAAAACTGCTGCAATTATCGACATTGGATCTTCAAGCTGAAATACAAGAAGCGCTTGAATCCAATCCAATGCTCGAACTGATGGAAGATGGCGGTGACTCTAGCAATTCATCAAGCGATGAACAGTCGAGCAACGTCAATCAACAGTCAAGCGAACCCGAGGGCAATCAACAAGTCGAAGCGAAAGAGCTACACGACAGCGAGCGTGAAGAATTTAGTGACTCGATTCCAAATGACTTACCTGTTGATACTGCCTGGGAAGATGTTTATCAGTCTTCGGGGCCAGCAAGCTCAGGATCTGGCTCTGGTTCAGATGAGATGGAAAGCGACTTTGAGAGTCGTAATTCGCCAACCGAAACACTCAACGATCACCTCCTTTGGCAGCTCAACTTAACACCTTTCTCAGATAGAGACCGCTTTATAGCAGAAAGCATCATTGACTCGATCGATGTTGATGGCTACCTAAGAAGCGATATTGAAGATATACATCAAGGCCTCTTCAACGAAGAAGACGAAGATCCCGTTGAACTCGATGAAGTTGCTGCAGTATTAAAGCGGGTGCAACACTTCGATCCAGCCGGCGTGGCTGCGAAAGATCTCCAAGAATGCTTGCTACTTCAGCTGCGCCAACTAGATCCAGAAACAAAGTGGCTTCCCCAGGCAAAGCTAGTCGTTAGTCACTATATAAATTTACTTGGTAGTCGCGACTACGCACAACTGATTCGACGCAGTCGCCTGAAAGAAGACGACCTGATCGACGTATTAAAGCTCATTCAATCTCTCAACCCGCGTCCCGGTGAAGCGATTATCCAGAACGAACCAGAATACGTCGTTCCAGACGTCATTGTTAAAAAAGAAAAGGGCCGCTGGAAAGTAGAGCTCAACCCGGAGATCGCTCCTAAAATTCGAGTGAATAGCGGCTATGCTGGCTTCATCAAACGTGCAGACAACAGCGCCGACAACAA
>NZ_LWFU01000488.1:0-10973 GCF_001635135.1 Oleiphilus sp. HI0080 | reverse complement strand
CCCCCATAATGGCACAGTTCACGGTAATCAATGGGAGAAACACGCCCAATGCGTTGTACAAATCTGGGAAGTATTTGTCCAACACCATTTCGAGTATTTGCACAAGCGCCGCTATAACACCGATGTAAGTCAACAAGCCCAAAAAGCTCAAATCAACTTCAGGATAGCCTGCCCATGCCAACGCACCTTCTTTTAATACGTAGGTATAGATCAAGTTGTTCACTGGAACTGTAACTGCCAACACGACGACAACCGCAATGCCAAGCCCCATAGCTGCTTGAATCTTTTTTGATATCGCCAAGAACGTGCACATACCCAAAAAGAAAGCCAGAGCCATATTCTCTACGAAAACAGCCTTGATAAACAGGCTCAAATAATGCTCAACCATTAGAAAGCCTCCTTAACACGATGCGCTGACATCTTATAATCCGGCGCTTCGATCTGATCTTTCTTCCAAGAGCGCAATGCCCAGATAAAGATACCGATCAAGAAGAATGCACTTGGTGGCAACAACAACAAGCCGTTCGGTACATACCAACCACCATCATTCACAGTTGCAAAGATCTCAACTCCAAACAGCTTGCCCGCGCCAAGTAGCTCACGGAAGAAAGCAACGAACAGCAAAATCACAGCGTAACCTAGGCCATTACCAACACCATCCAAGAAGCTCATTCCTGGACCATTCTGCATTGCGAATGCCTCTGCTCGACCCATTACAATACAGTTTGTGATGATCAAACCAACGAAAACAGAGAGCTGCTTAGAAATTTCGTAAGCGTATGCTCGAAGAATCTGATCGACAACAATCACAAGCGTTGCGATGATCGTCATCTGAACAATGATTCGGATATTCGAAGGGATCTGGCTACGAATCAACGAAACAGCAAGATTGGCAAGGCCAGTAACCGTGCAGACTGCAAGGCCCATAACCACCGACAATTGCATGCTTGTCGTAACCGCTAGCGCTGAACAAATACCAAGGATTTGCAGAGCAATAGGGTTGTTACTAAATACGGGCTCAAATAGAACCTCTTTAGCGGATGCTGTGCTCACTTCATGCCCCCTGACGTAATTTATTCAAATATTTCTGAAAGCCGTGCTCTCCAGTCCAGTACTGAACTAAATTAGTCACACCACGACTCGTAAGAGTTGCTCCTGAAAGACCGTCAACCTTGTACTCAGCATCAGGCTTAGAGCGATCAACGGCTCCCTTGAGAAGAGCGAGCTTAGGCTCATCCGACTCATCAAGGTCATACACCTTCTTGCCGGGCCATAAGGCCTTCCAATTTGGATTATCAACCTCTCCACCAAGCCCCGGTGTTTCAGCATGCTCATAGAAGCCAAAACCAACTACAGTGTTTGCATCCGCTTCAAGCGCAAGAAAACCATGTAGCGTTGACCAAAGACCGTATCCACTGACAGGCAAAATAATGGTCTTCAGTTCTTCATTTTCACGAACTAGATACACCTTGGCGAAGTCAACACGACGCTTTATGCTCGCAATGTCCTCCTCGCTAGGAATCGAGTCAGATAGCTTTGGATCCTTTTGTGCTTTACGTTGATCATAAGCAAGGGCTGTTTGCTTTCCTACAACACTCGGATCTACATATTCGCCAGTATCGAGATCCACTAATCTAGCGTCGATTTTCTCAAACTGAGCTTCGATCTCGTCTTTACTTGCACCGGAAGGTAAAAGTCCGGCTGCTGCGAGAATATTCGCTTTTAGGTTAAGCGCTTTATTCTCTTGCTGGATCGGCTTAAGCGCAACCACAGACCCAGCCACGATCAGCGAACAAACCAGACACAAAAGAAAAGCAACTGTGAAGGTTTTACCCATAGTTTCTTTGCTAGACACGAGCTAACCTCCTTTTGATATTCGCCTGTACGACCAAATGATCAATGTAGGGTGCAAACAGGTTTGCAAATAGAATTGCCAGCATGATCCCCTCTGGGAAAGCAGGGTTCACGACGCGAATAAGTACAGTCATCACACCAATCAAGGCTCCATAGAACCACTTACCCGTATTCGTCATAGATGCTGAAACAGGGTCTGTCGCCATGAAAATCATACCAAATGCAAAACCACCGATTACAAAATGCCAGTAAAACGGCAGGCTAAACATTGGATTTGTGTCCGAACCAACCATATTGAGCAAGGTTGACATCGCGACCATACCAAAAAACACACCAAGTACAATTCGGAGCGAAGCTATACGCGTAGCCAAAAGCACCGCACCACCAATCAGGATCGCTAAAGTAGACGTCTCGCCCATTGAGCCCTGAACGGTCCCAAAGAAAGCATCCAACCAAGTGATATTGCCAGCAATAATTGCATCAGCACCACCACTTGCTGCAAGACTTAGTGATGTAGCACCAGAGAAGCCGTCAACCGCTGTCCAAACTGCATCTCCCGAGATCTCAGCTGGGTAGGCGAAGTACAAAAAAGCACGGCCGGTTAGCGCTGGATTCAGGAAGTTTTTACCCGTGCCACCAAAGATCTCTTTACCGATGACAACACCAAAAGAAATCCCTAAAGCGACCTGCCATAGTGGCAAGTCAGGTGGGCAGATCAATGCGAACAAGATTGACGTAACAAAGAAACCCTCATTAACCTCATGACCTCTAACCGAAGCAAACAAGACCTCCCAAAACCCACCAACAACGAACGTTACTGCGTAGACTGGCAAGAAGTATGCGGCCCCGTATACAAGGTTGTGCCATAAGTTAGCAGGGTCATGACCAATGAATAACAAACTATGGAAATCGGTTGGTATGGACGCCCCTGCAGCAATTGCAGAGTTCGCCTGAAACCCGATATTCCACATACCGAAAAACATGGCTGGAAAAGTACACATCCAAACGGTGATCATAATTCGCTTAAGATCAACGCCATCACGAACGTGGGAGTTTGCGCGAGTTGTACTAGAAGGCGAATAAAAGATCGTATCGACCGCTTCGTACAGTGCGTAAAAGTTTTCGTATTTTCCGCCTTTGTGGAAATTCGGTTCAATAGAATCTAAGAAGTTGCGTAAGCCCATATCACCCCTCCTTCTCAATGCGAGTTAGGTTAGCTCGCAAGATTGGCCCATACTCATACTTACCAGGGCATACAAATGTACAGAGCGCCAAATCCTCTTCGTCTAACTCTAGACAACCAAGTAACTGAGCTTGTTCTGTATCCTCAACAATGAGCGAGCGCAATAATTGAGTCGGCAAAATATCCAACGGCATTACTCTTTCATACGCACCAATAGGCACCATAGCTCTCTCACTACCATTGGTAGTCGTATTGAAGCTAAACTGCTTACGTCCAAGTAGCTTTGACAAGTAAATATTCATTACGGAAAACTTACTAGCACCAGGAGAAAGCCAGCCAAACAATTCTCGCTCTTGCGGTTCAGGGATAACGCTTATCTGAGAAGCGTAACGCCCAAGAAAATCAACAGAACCTCGTGCAGTGCGGCCACCAAACACCGAGCCGCTGATCGCTCGACACGCGTCGTTATCGCCTTCGCCCTTAACAAGCTCACTCACACAAGCACCAAGCTGTGTACGAATCAGGCGTGCCTTAGACACTCCCTCACCTGCAATTGAGACAACTCTCTCTGAAGGCAAAGTTCCCGTCTTGAATAGTTCTGCAAACGCAATGACGTCTTGGTAAGAAATACTCCAAACCGTTTTAGCACTACTGACTGGATCCAAGTAATGAATATGCGTACCAGCGTTTCCAGCTGGATGAACGCCCGAAAACTTCTCGATCGATACCTGAGCACTTGAAGGGACATCTGGCTCTTTTCCCGGCTCGCAGCAAACAAATACGCGACCATCAGTAAGCTTAGTCAGCAACGTAACCCCTTGAGCAAAAGCTTCCGCCTTTTCAGCAATCACAACAGAGGGATCCGCAGCAAGAGGATTGGTATCCATCGCTGTAACAAAAATCGAGTTCGGAACGCTGTTGATCTCAGGTACTTTGCTAAAAGGTCGCGTACGCAGAGCTGTCCAAAGACCAGATTTAACCAAATTCTCGGCAACTTGCTCGCGTGTAAGCGAATCAAATGATGCTGAATCGTGCTTTTCAAACTCAACAGCTTCATCGCCTTCAATTTCTACGACGATAGACTGAAAAACACGTCGTTCACCACGATTAATTTCAACGACTGTTCCACTCGCTGGCGAAGTATAGATGACCCCAGGGGTTTTCTTATCTTCGAACAGTAGCTGACCACGCTTAACCTTGTCTCCGATCGCAACGGCCATAGTTGGCTTCATTCCGACATAATCGAAACCAACAATACCCACTCGACTGACAGTTTTTGTGTCCGCTATCTTTTGTTCTGGTGCACCAGTAATTGGAAGATCGAGGCCTTTATTAATTTTGACCATTAATCCCGCCTAAGCTTAAACAAAATGAATTTTCCACCTTACCTCTGCCTTGGATACCATTGGATCCAAGAACCCTTTGCACGAAATCAGCCGCGCCGACTTATAAGTAACGAGAAGGTGAACCAAAAAATCGCGCCAATTATAAAGACGCGTCCTCTATTTTGCTACTAGATAACGAAAAATAGAGCATCATTATGGCGCACGACGCCAAAACTATAGTCAATCATGCACTACATGCAATGCTTTGTTAGCTTGCAACACCAATAAAAAAGCCCGCTCATAGCGGGCTTTTTTTGCCTAGAACGAGACGTCTAAGATCTGGCGGGAAAAGAAGGATAGGTAATTCCAGCCATCTGATTAGCGATACGCACTACTTGAGCACTGTAACCAAATTCGTTGTCGTACCAAACATAGAGAATGACACGCCCATCATTTGCAATTGTGGCCTTCGCATCAACGATACCTGCACGACGGTTACCAACAAAATCGCTCGAAACGACTTCTTCAGAATTGACGTAATCAATCTGCTTAGCCAAATCAGAGTGCAAACTCACCTCACGAAGATACTCATTGATCTGATCAGCAGTCGCCTCTTTCTCGATATTAAGATTCAAAATAGCCATCGAAACATTTGGCGTAGGAACACGAATCGCATTACCCGTGAGCTTACCAGCCATCTCAGGTAGCGCTTTCGAAACTGCCTTTGCAGCACCGGTCTCCGTAATGACCATATTTAATGGAGCACTTCTTCCCCGACGACTACCCTTATGGTAATTATCAATCAGGTTTTGGTCGTTGGTGTAAGCATGCACCGTTTCAACATGACCGTTCTTAATGCCAAACTCGTCGTTAATCACTTTCAAAACGGGCGTAATCGCATTTGTAGTACAAGACGCTGCAGAAAGAATGGTGTCTGAACTTTCGATCGCAGAATTATTGATACCATAAACAATATTTTTGATATCACCTTTGCCCGGAGCAGTTAGCAACACTTTGGATACACCCTTTGACTTAAGGTGCAAACCAAGACCATCTTCATCTCTCCAAATACCTGTGTTGTCAATAACGATAGCGTCGTTAATGCCATACTCTGTGTAATCAACCTGATCTGGGCCGGGAGAGTAGATAACCTGAATACAATTACCGTTAGCGATAATCTGATTCTTGTCATTATCAACAGAAATAGTGCCCTCGAACGGACCATGAACTGAGTCTCGGCGAAGCAAACTTGCCCTCTTCTCAAGATCATTACTAGCGCCACCCTTGCGAACGACAATAGCCTTTAAGCGAAGATTTGTACCTCCACCAGCCTTCTCGATAAGTATACGAGCAAGCAAACGACCAATACGACCAAACCCGTAAAGCACCACATCATGCGACTGACCAGCGCTATCTGAGCCCTTGCCAACTACGTCAGCTAATTCAGCGCGAAGGAACTCTTCCAAACTCGCTCCGCCCGCTCTTTCTTTAAACGCGACAGCCAGCTTGCCAATATCGACGCGCGCATGACCAAGATTTAAGCCAGACATCACCTTAAGTACTTCTAGAGAATCGACCGCAGACAACTCTTTGTTTTCAATCTGGCGAACAAATCGGTGCGATTTGAGCAAACCAATGACAGACTGATTGATAATGGCTCGACCGTAGACAGAAGTAACAACATTGTTCTCACGATACAGGCGTCCAATTAAAGGAATCATATCCTCCGCTGCAGATTCTCGTTCAGTCCAATCGTTGAAATGGCTTTGAATGCTCTCGTTGCTCACGCTTCACACCTCTTATATATGTGCGCTCATAAAAATAGGTCGCGTATTATCCTGATAAACAACCAAGATAGCAATAAACCCTCCTTACGCAAAAAGAATAATAATAGTACGCAAACGACTCAGCCTTGCTAAACTGAAGTTGTACGTCTGCTATAGAACAAGAATCGGATACATATTCAGGCAACTAATCAGGGAACAACGTGGCAACGACAAGCGCACTCGTGGTGGATGATTCATCGACATCTCGCACCTTACTAACCAAGATCCTAAAAAAAATGGGTATACATTGTGAGCAGGCCTGCTCCGGCGAAGACGCTCTGTCGCAACTCGCTTGGTTTCACCCTGATTACATATTCTTGGACCACTTAATGCCCGGCATGGATGGATTTGAGACGCTGAAACGCATTAAATCAGAAGAACAAACGAAACATGTTCCAGTCATTATGTACACGTCACAGCATGCGCACAATTACTATGAAGAAGCGCATCGCCTGGGTGCAGCAGGGGTCATCTCGAAACAGATTGATCGGGACAAACTGTATCTCATGCTAGACCGGCTTTGCTCAACTAAACCCGAACAAGCCGACGACGTACCTACTGTGTTCAACGAAGTACAAAGCTCTCTTACTAAAACGGTCGAAAGCGAATCAAGCAACTCAAAGCTATATGCTCGAATATCGACACTAGAGACCGCCTATGAAGAAATCCACGAAGAGAACCGGAACCTTAAGACCGAGCTCGCTAAATTGGCAACGAATCAGGCCGAGATGACAAGCAAGCGCCTCGACCTGGCTTTGCCACAAGTTGTGATCGTTGTCTTTCTGGCTTTTTCGCTTTTTGCCTCTACATTTGCATGGCTGACGACTCAAAAAATAGAACAAGGCTTCACGAATACTCAAATCCAGATGCAACAAGTCAACGAACTGATCGATGAGATCATTCTTTTACTTGAGCATGACGAAGCAAAGTAATTCTGGGGAATTAATTGAGTAACCATCACTTAAGAAAACTCTGCCAAGACAGCAAGTTCTTGATTATCGATGACTTTGAGAACTTTCGAACCTCTCTTAGGCTAATGCTTACAAGCTTCGGGGCCGCTTTCGTTGACACCGTTGCAAATGCTGAACAAGCGTTAAATCAAAGCAAGTACGAAAGCTACGATGTCATGCTTTGTGACTTTAATCTTGGCGAAGGTAAAAATGGCCAGCAAATCCTTGAAGAACTTAGAATCAAAAAGAAGCTAAAGCGCACGCATCTATTCATAATGATCACTGCCGATACATCGAAGGAAGCAGTGCTCGGCACTCGAGAATTTCAACCAGATGCCTATGTCGCCAAGCCAGTGACACGTAACATGCTCGAAGAGCGTCTCACTCAACTGCTTGTTCAACAAAGAGCACTTAAACCCATCAATCGAGAGATTGATCTCGAAAACTACGCTAAAGCCATCAGCCTTTGCCAACAAGAAGTAGACAAGGGATCTAGATATCGCTCCTGGTGCCTCCAAACGATGGCAGACCTATATAGAAAAATGGGCGATAGCAGCAGCGCCCAGAAAATATACAGCGAAGTTCTGACAAATAGACCTATCGATTGGGCAAAAATTGGGCTAGCGAAGACGCTGTTCGATACTAGCCAATACGAAGAAGCCAAGAGTGTCTTTTCATCCGTCATCGAGCGATCTCCATTCCTCGTTGAGGCATATGAGGGCATAAGCGACAGCTGTGTCCGATTAGGACAAAGAAAAGAGGCTCAAAAAGCACTTCAAGAAGCGGTCTCCATCTCGCCCAGAATGGTTCAAAGACAATCGAAGCTGGCTAATCTGTGCGTAGAGAACAATGATTTGAATGCCGCTAGCGATGCTTTTCGAAAGGCCGTTACATATGGTGAGGGAACTGTTCACGAAACGCCTGATTTATACTTGAACTTTGGTAGATGTTTAAGTGATCTTGCCTTGGGAGATACCACCGAAAAACAGTCTCTTCTCGCCGCTGAAGCCAACGCTCAACTGGAAACAGTTCTTGATAAATTCTATTACGAAGAAGAGTCGTGCCATTGTGCAAACTTAGTCAAAGCAAGGGTTTTAGTGGGCCAAGGCAAACTAGAAAACGCCATCGAACTCATCGACGAAGTTCAATCCCTTACAGATATCGACAAGCTGAGCGCCGAGCTTGGAATAGAAATGAGCCGAAGTTTGTACACAGCAGGAAAACAAGACGAAGCTCAATCGCTGCTGATTGACCTGTCTCAACGCTTTGAAAGTGACCCATCTGCCTTAGCCAAAATTGAGGCCGTGCTTGATGAGCCAGAACCTCTAGAAATTAGAGTCAAAGCGAAGAGCCTAAACAAAACGGGAATTCAACTATTCGAAACTGGCCATTTACAAGAAGCGATCGAATCCTTCACAGCCGCCGCAGCCCTCACCCCAAAACACGCTGCATTGAACCTTAATCTAGCGCAAGTCGCGCTTCGCTTGCACCAGCAAGACTCTGATGCAAATGCCTTGTCCATTGTTGAGCAATGCGTTGATCGAATAGAGCACATCCCCAGACAGCATAAGCAATATCGCCGCTTACAACACATTAAACACACGCTCAGCAGAGCTCGTACGGAGGCCTAAAACATGCCATCTAATCATACCGACAACGCTGACTTCTCTTTGATTCTCGCATCGTCAGTCCATGACATGAAAAACTCTCTTGGCATGCTTCTGCATTCGCTCGAAGAACTCTGTCAGAAGCTACCCGAAGATAGCGAAAACAATCTAGGAGTCAGCACTATCCGCTACGAGACGGAGCGCGTTAACAATGACCTTATTCAGCTTCTTGGGGTCTACCGCTTACATAAGAAAATGCTCTCAGCTCACCTTGATGAGCACTATTTAGATGACATCGTGGCGGAGCAGCAAGCGCAGTATGGGAATGTGTTCGAAGCAAGGAACATAAAGCTGAGTCAGGACATATCGAGCACAGCTTCGTGGTATTTTGATAGGGAGCTTGTATCAGGCATACTGAACAACGCAATTAACAACGCGAGCCGTTATACCAAAAGCGAGATCTTAGTTGCGGCACGAGAAGTAGAGATTTGCGCACACCCCTACATTGAAATTAGCGTGCACGACAATGGACTAGGCTACCCTGAATCCATCTTAAAGCTCGAACCAAGCGATATTCAAAACAACCTTAACTTTAAAACTGGAAGCACTTCACTAGGCCTGTACTTCGCATCTCAAGTAGCTGCGCTGCATCACCAAAATGAGAAACAGGGCTACATCGCCCTTGAAAACGGAGGCAAGCTTGGAGGGGGTGTATTTAATTTGTATCTGCCGTAACCAAGATGACGTAAACGCCCCGCTAAGCCAAATCAATAACGACTACCATGTGGCCTAATGGTGTAATTTGACCCAGGTGCAAACTCGACATCTGTCATATAGATACTGCCAAATGTCGCAGGGCCATCGCTTCCCTTAACACGAATATTCTCCATGTTAATTCGGTCCACCTGAAAACCTGTATAAAAGCGCACACCTCCATCTTCAAGCAGCGAGATAGTGGGAACGCCCTCAAACCGGCGAAAACCCTCCATCGAAATGTCCGCTTCTATTCCGCTCGACAATGGACCAATACCCATAACGGTAGTGACGGTATCCATCAGTTCATACGCCACCTGCTCATCATTTTGCTGTTGATCTTCATCATCGTCGTCATAATCATGTTGAAGCCCTGCCCCAACGGCATCATGACCATAGTTCATGAACGGAATCGCGCTTAGCGAATAAGGCCCCTGCGCAGTAGCATCGCTCATCTGCTCATCGGAGAGTGCAACCAATCCCGAAGGCAGATCTGCAACGTGTTCAGAAATATTTACGCGAGTGACAGGTATCGAAGGTTTCGCGACCACTGTAGCCGCCATTCCGGAAGCTGCATGGAGCGGTGCACACACCGCAGTAGCAATTGCACCAACTTTACGCAATAACGACTGCCTTTTAAGCGCCCTATTTAACTGCGCATCTGAAATCCAACCATTTGAGAGAAGAACCTCTCCCAGTCGCTTCCCAGTTCTGCCTTGCTCAAGCAAGGCCTGATCAAGCTGCATCTCCGTGAGCTGCCCTTTGTTGATCAAAACTCTCCCCAAACGGGAATTATGTTGCGGAACTTGCTGCATCGGTTGCGACCTCGACGATAATGTTAAAAAGAGCAAAAGTTTTCGGTTGTTAGAATTTGGTCTAAAAACAGCTTTCACACCACATCAAAGAGTTATGTCTTGTAAAAGGCCTGTAACCGTTTGAAATAACGTGAACGAAGGCTCACTTTGATTTGAGCTTATAGGGCTTTAAAATCAGCGCTTCAATAAAAAACTAGGTTCAGATCATGCTTACTCGAGTTACAAAAATTTTCTTAGCGATATCGTTCACTCTTGGTTCAATGACAGCGATCGCTGAAACCATAGCGACAATAAAAACAAACAAAGGCGCTATTGAGGTGGTTCTTTACGACAAAAAAACGCCAAAAACCGTTGCTAACTTTATTGAGTACGCGAATTCGGGGTTTTATAACGGCACGATTTTCCACAGAGTCATTCCTAACTTCATGATTCAGGGTGGTGGCTTTGAAGCCAATATGGTCAAAAAAACACCAAAAGCACCGATCATAAATGAAGCTCAGCCCACCATCCAAAATGCAAGAGGCACATTGGCGATGGCACGCACAAATGACCCAAACTCTGCAACGTCTCAGTTTTTTATTAACTTAGTGAATAACAACTTTTTGAACAAAAGCGCCGCTCAACCGGGCTACGCCGTTTTTGGTGAAGTGACTAAGGGAA
>NZ_LWFU01000487.1:0-6002 GCF_001635135.1 Oleiphilus sp. HI0080 | reverse complement strand
GTGGCGGAAGCTCGTCTTCATCTAATCCTGCGTCTGCGCCGACCACTGAGATTGGTGTATTTCTTGACGAAGCCGTGGCCAATATCGGATACAGGACAGAAACCCTTGAGGGAGTCACTGACTCTCAAGGGCAATACGATTACGTTGAGGGCGAAACCGTTACCTTCTTTATCGGAGATCTTGAGTTCCCTCCTGTTACTGCTAGCGGCGTTGTTACGCCGTTGGACATGGCTGGCACTGAGGATACATCCGACCCTACTGTCGTAAATATTATTAGATTACTACAGTCAATTGATGAAGATGGAGATCCGGACAACGGAATTACGATTACTGAGACCGCGAAAAACAATGCCACTCAAGTTAATTTTGACGTAAGCGTTAGTGATTTCTCTTCATCCGCCGCAGTGACGACTTTCATTGCAAACTCAGGGTCAGTAAATACCACTCTTATTTCGGAAAGCGAAGCCATTGCGCATTTTGAGGGAACCCTAATTGATGAGGGAGAAGTGTTTGTACCAAGCAACAGTATCGCTGGTGTGTGGGTTAACGAAGAGACAACAAACGAGTTGCTCGCGTTTGTTTTCTTTGAGGATGGTACCTATGTCCATATGGAGATTGACGAGGTTGCTCCATTAAACCCTGATAACCCAAATGAAGTAAGTGGGATGGAATGGGGAACCTACTCTATTGATCCTGAAACTCGAGAACTCACAGCTTCGATTACCTTTGACGGAAACTTCGATACCGGCCTTACAGACTCTATCGGGCAAGTTGATATTTTTGCTCGAGTTGATGGCAATACACTTACCATTCAAGTTGATGATAATGATAGTGGCACCATTGAAGAAGGCGAAGCAACAGATTTCACTCGTTCATCTAACGCCGGTATCCTCGGCGCTTGGACCAATACTGAGACAACGAATGAGCTATTAGCATTCGTGTTTTTTGACAACGGTACCTATGCGCATCTCGAAATAGACGAAGTTGCTCCTTTAAACCCTGAAAACCCTAATGAAGTGAGTGGGATGGAATGGGGGACCTACTCGATTAACCCTCAAACTGGCGAACTTACTGCTTCAATTACCTTTGATGGAAATGACGATACGGGCCTTACAGACTCTATTGGACAGGTTGATATTTTTGCTCAAGTAGCCGGAGATACGCTTACGATAGAAGTGGACGATAATAACAATGGCTCCATCTCTGAGGATGAGCAATTTAATTTTGAGCGTGCTCCAATGCCGTCATACGAGCCAATCTTGATCGAGGTTGCATGGGTGGAAACACTCACCAATTATTCTCAAGGAGAATTCTTTAGCTTGAATGGTGGCTCTTCAACTATGCAATGTGACGCAGGCCGAGATCGACAAGTTGGAGACATTGAAACGGCCACGGTAGAGCTTGTTAGGCAGGGGAATACGGTTACTGCGACGGTTTTAGATAGCAACAATAATGCAGAAGAGGAAGATCTCGGTGAGAGCTGGACTTATTCTTTCAATCTTGCGACGACAACGCTAAGTAATAGTGAGACGTATACCGATGAGGATCCGACAGGGCAAGAGGGAGACATTTTTAGCGACTATTGGGAGCTAGAAGAATCGTATCAATGGAATCCAGATACAGGTGTTTTCGAGGGTATTTATATCGACAATAATGATCTAAGTTGGAGCCTTGATAACTCTGTTTCGTCTTGTCGGAGAACATTCTCGATTGTGATGACGCCAACTAGTAGTCAATCGAAAGTGAATGCATTTTTGGGACTGTAACTTCCCTCAAAAAATGATTGGAGATCTCTGGGCAGCTGCATCGCTGCCCTTTTTATTGTTCACCGAATGTGCCCATCAGCTTGGTACTCTAACAAAGATCTTAGTCCCTGTAGATGCAAGCTATTTCTCCATTTTTCTAACAAATTCAATACTCAGCTAGCGCTCCCGTGAGGTCTCCTTTCCTCTTGAAGGCTATGCTCAGAAACCGCTGAACTGAGATCAAAATGATCCAGCCACGAAGGTCTGCTTTTCTCACATTTCAAATGAAGATTATCTGCTTAGGCGATGTCTGCTTTGGTGTGTAAGCCGAGGCGGTGGCCTAGTAACTTTTTAGTTCGCTTTTGAAAAGCAGCAAAAAAACATGAAGAGTTTGCCCTCGCCAGTTCTAAATACCCGTTTATGTGTAAGAGCTCCTAAATTCTCAACGAGGTTCATATACCATAGTTTGTGTATATCCGATCGCGAGTTGGTAGGCCTTAATATTGATCACGATCAACACAGACTGTTCGGCGTTGAGTAGCTTTGTCAGGCTGTCATTTCTATTTCGTAATTGTTCTATGAGATCGGGACGAGAGCCAGTGTTTACAATGTCGGCAGAGCCGTGCGCGGATAGCGCAAATCCTTCGGTGTGGTCTTTGTTGTTTCCGGTTCGATTATCCCAAAGCAAACTGACATTTGGATTCGCGCGGATGTTTCGAACTTTTTGTGTGTTGTCGAACGAGGCAAGGTAAATAGAGCTGAGGTCATCAACTGCGGAATAGGCCATCAAATGCTGATAGAGCACTCCTTGGCCTTGAGTGGCTAAAACAGACTGTACCTGATGATTGAGAATGGACCGGATTTGATTCGCAATTTCGTTTTGTTTTGCCTCTGAGCCACTAGTCATTCTTAGGCCTCTCGTTCATGAGGGGTGTGCATACTTTAAAACTATTTGCCTTGAAACATCAGTACTCAATCGTTATTGGCTTTTCTGGCCTCTGTGTGACCATTATCGAATTTAGAAGAAAACACACGCTGTGGGTCACTTTAAGGGTCCGCTAGCTACCTAACTAACCGCTAGCTACCACACTGTTAGGTAGCTAGCGGAGGCCACACAGTGCTTGGTAGGTTGGCGTGATGGAGTGTTTAGTGCTTTTCAGGAGTTGAAGGCGTCATTCTCCAAGGCTTGCCGTCACACGTTGCGTAATTGCTGCAGTCGCTGGTGCAGCCTCGGCAGGGGAGCCTGTGCCCAAGAATAGCGTTTTTAAGCTTCTTTACTTTTTCTTCTGCTGGGTTGTGGGACAAAATATTAACTCCTAATTGAGGGTAAGGTTAAAGATAACGTTAGTTCCGAGATTATTAAGAATTACGCTGCGGATAACTTGGCGGTTCACATCAGTCTAAAGCTCGGCCTCTATTAACACGAGTTCTATTAGCATCAGCTTCATTAAAAGCAGCGTCACAATCATGTCTGTCGGTAGGCTCACCTAAACTGAACGCTAGGTCCGATATCAAAACCACATCAAACAAATGAAAATTCTTAACTTTACACTGTATACATGCAATAACTTTACGTTGTATAGTTGTGGCGTTGTTGAGAATTTTGAGATGGGAGAGGGTGATGAGCCAATACGATGCAGTGATCATTGGGGCGGGTAATGGCGGTCTAACGGCTGCGGCAACACTTGCGCGCGGTGGCGCGAAGACCTTGCTGCTTGAACGACACAATATACCTGGTGGTTGCGCGACTTCTTTTGTCCGTGGCGACTATGAATTTGAGGTTGCCTTGCATCAGTTCAGTGGGCTCGGTACCGAAGAGAAGCCGTTCATCATGCGTAAAATTTTCCGTGAGCTCGGCGTGCTCGATAAAGTGGAATTTGTACAGGAGCATCAGCTCTATCGCATGGCGGTGAAAGACGAATTCGACATCACGCTGCCGGCTAGTTGGAGCGGAATTCGAGATACCCTAATCACACACTTTCCTGAAGAAGAGCAGGGCGTGAAAGACTTCATGCTGCTTTGTGAGCGTGTTGTACTTGAGAGTTTTATGGGATTTAAAGCCGCGCTGAAAATGAACAGCGAAGAGATGCTGCTGAAGAACAGTAAGCATTATGCTGAGCATGGCTTGCGCAGTGCTAAAGATATTCTTGATGAGCATTTCAATAACGAACACATCAAAACCTTGCTAGCCGCTTACTGGTGCTACTTGGGGCAGGCCCCAAAAGATATTAACTTCGTTGATCTGGCGATGATGCTCTATGCCTATGGGGTGTTTAAGCCTTGGCATATTAAAGGTGGCTCACAGGCGCTATCGAACGGTTTGCTTGAATCGTTTTTAGAAGCCGGTGGTGATGTTCAGTTTAACTGCGCGGTTGAACAGATTGTCACCGATCAGAGTGCGGTTGCTGAAGGTGGCAAACCGCGCGTTGTTGGTGTTATCACGGAGCATGGAGAGCGGATTGAGACCTCTCAAGTGATCTCGAACGCAAGTTCGGTGGTGACCTTTGTGGATCTTCTCGACACGCCGAATCTTCCAGGCGAAATTTCCAAAGACTTCAAATCGCGCGAAATCGGCACGTCTGCTTTTTGCCTTTATATTGGTCTTGATTGCACGCCGGATGTCATTGGCATCCATAACGCGTCCACGTTCATGTCGACCACAACAGACGAAGATTTGATGCACGAGACCATGCACACCATGAACCCTCCGGTTGCGACCATGCTCACTTGCTATAACGTGGATGATCCAAGCTTTGCGCCTCCGGGCAAGAGTCAGGTTTCGCTGTTGTGTTTGCAGTACGGCAAAGTTTGGGAAGATGTGCCTGTCGAAAAATATGCTGAAACCAAGTATGCCTTTGCTGAATATTTGATTGATCAGGCGGAGGCGTTCTTCCCTGGATTTCGCGCGCATATCGAAGAGATCGAGGTGGCAACACCGCTCACCATGCAGCGTTACTTAAACACGCCGGGTGGGTCGATTTATGGTTTTGTGCAAAATCCGGAAGACGGAGAGATACACCGGCCACGCTATGACCAGGTGGATGGCTTGCACATGGCGGGTTGCTGGCAGGGGATGGGTGGCTTTCAACCAACCTATATGGTTGGACAATCCACGGCCAAAGCGGTGTTGAAGAAACTAAAAGCGCACGGCATGGGCGAATCATTGTCAGAACAGAGCAGAACAGTGCAAACGCAACAGGAGACGACACATGCCTGAGCAAAACGAACTACTCAAAAACCTTGTTGGCTATGTGGAAGGCCGAGAGCGTATTGCAGAACGCGAACGCACTGGAACTGACTTTAGCGAAAGCAAGGGAAAAAACAGTGCTGAAATTGCCAAGCTGCATCCTAAGCGCTTGCAGCTGGAAGTCATGGATATCTTCCAAGAAACGTCATCTACAAAAACGTTTCGTATGGTCAGCACCAAGGGCGAGCTGCCACCTTTTCAGGCAGGTCAGTACATCAATCTGTTTGTGACTATTGATGGCGTTGAGACGGCGCGTCCTTACGCGATCTCGTCTTGCCCAACGCATCGTGATTACTACGATCTGACGATTAAGATTGTTGAGAACGGCTTTGTAACGAACTACTTGTTGAATCAGGTGTCCGCGGGACAAGAGTTTAGTGCGACAAGCCCAATGGGGACCTTCTACTACAACCCGATTATTCATGGGAAGAAACTTGTCTTCTTAGCGGGTGGGTCTGGTGGTGCACCTGCACGCTCGATGATTGAGAGTGTATTGAATCGCGGTGTCGATGCTGATTATTACCTAGTGTATGGCAACAGCTTTGCGAACGATGTGATCTTCCAAGATACCTTTCAAGCGCTAGCTGAAAAGCACGACAACTTTCATCTCACGGAAGTGGTGTCGCGTCCAAGTGAAGGCTTTGAAGGATTAACGGGTTATCTAACCGGCGAACGGATTAACGAAGCCATTGGTGGCGTCGATGAGGCCATGTTTTATGTTTGCGGGCCTACACCATTCAATGACTTCTGCAAGGCGCAACTGAATGAGCTGGGTGTTCAGAACAAACGAATTCGCATTGAGTGTAATGGCCCTCCAAAAAATCCAAGTGCTTTGCAATATTGGCCTGCAGATCGAAAAGAACAAGATTTAATAACGGTCAAGGTACGTGGCAAAGGTGAGTTCAAGGCTGAGGTTGGTGAGCCCTTACTTAATAGCTTGGAGCGCAATGGCTACTTTGTCGAAAACGCTTGCCGCTCAGGCGAGTGCAGCCTGTGTCGTGTAAAAGTCA
>NZ_LWFU01000486.1:0-2513 GCF_001635135.1 Oleiphilus sp. HI0080 | reverse complement strand
GATATCAAGCTCGCCATAATAGAATCATAATCAGGCGATAGATGCTGAATGACGATATAGCTAGAGCGCCCATCCTTAACGACATGCTCAAAAAATACTTGCAGCGCTTCCACACCTCCAGCAGAAGCGCCAACCGAAATGAAATATCTAGATGAATTTGGTACAGACAAAATTATCCTTCCTTAGCGTGTTATCCACGTTTTTTTGTTTTTCTCGTTTTTAACTGTTGTTGTTTTTACCTGCCGACTCAATATTGATTACATTGGTCTCAAGCGCCTTGCATTGAATTCGTTTTTCCACGAGGGAGATTGAGCATGGCTTGTGAATCAAAAAGCCTTGAAAGCGAGTGCAACCCAAACGCTGCAACTCGTTGAATACGGTATGTGTCTCGACTCCTTCAGCGATGAGCGTCATTCCAAGCCGCTTAGCAAGCAGAATCACGGCCTCTACAACAGCTTGATTGCGACTATGATCAGAGTCAATGACAAAACTCTTGTCTAGCTTCACACAATCAGCGGGCAGCTCAGAAATGTAGGTGAGCGGACTATGCCCAGTTCCAAAATCATCCAAGCCGACCACCACACCAATAGCCCGAATTCTCTCTATGACCTCTTTAGATCTTTGGAAATCAGATATAAGCGCCGTCTCGGTAATTTCTAACACTAGATTCTCTGCGGCAACGTTGTAGTTTTGCAAGCAATCGCGGACCAAATTAAAAATTACATCATTGTGAATCAGTAAGGCCGAGATGTTTACCGCCACCTTGAAGTCCTCGCAAGGCAAACTCTGCTTTCGCAGCTGGACAAACGCTTGCAGCGCCTGCTCAAGTACCCACTCAGTCATCGGAAGAATCATTCCGATTCGTTCAAGCGTCGTAATAAACCTATCTGGCTGGACCAAACCATATTCCGGATGACGCCAGCGCACCAATGCCTCCATCCCTGAAAACACCTCACGCTCGGTGCAATATTGTAATTGATACTGCACCTCAAACTGCTTGCGTGCAAACGCCATTCGTAAATCCCTGACGAAAGTCATCAGATCTTCGGTGGCGTGAGATGTCTTATCAAAATAGAATTGATACTGGTTTCTTCCCGCCTGCTTTGCATCGTACAACGCAATATCTGCACTTTTTAAAGTATCCTCAAGGGTTAAAGCGCCACCTTTCGGAGCAAGGAATGCACCAATCGAACAGGAAAGGTTGATATCACAAGAATCTGATAGAGGGTAAACTCTACCCACCACCTCAATAATTTTGTCGCACACACCAACGACAGATGCAAAGCTATTGACTGACCTCAAAAGCAGCATAAACTCGTCACCGCCGATCCGAGCCAGAACGTCCCCTTCACCTGCAATTCGCTCGAGGCGATTTGCTGTCTCAATGAGTACCAAATCACCCATATCATGACCAAGGGTGTCGTTCACTTCTTTAAAACCATCTAGATCAATACTCAGCAGCGCAAAGCTTCGTTCTTCGCTTAAAAGCTGCAAGTCATTCCTCAATTCATCCAGAAACATGTTGCGATTATTCACGCCTGTGAGGGAGTCCTTCATCGCGAGCTGAACCAAGCGATGCCTCTGTTCTTGGGCCTCAGTGCAGTCCTCCAAACAAAAAACCATACCTCCCTCATCAACCTTACGACCAAGTATGCGAAACCACTTCTGCTCAAACATAGGTGTTGCACGAGATTCAAATACCAGGTCTAAAGATTCATCCGACTCGCAACGGGTCTCAAGTTCAGCCAATACACCCTCTATGGCATCAACCGGAATAATGCGCAACCAACCATACCCTTCAAGCTCTACATCCCCCATTTGGGTCAGCCGCATCCAAAATTGGTTTGCGTAACGAAACTTCAGCTCATTGTCCGTTTCCAAAATACCAAAGGGGCTCAAATCAGTTAAGGTTTTAAAACGGCTCACATCATGCTGATGCTCCGCCCACACCCGTTTAAACTCTGTCACGTCCTGTATGTCGATCCACCAGTAGTCTCGATTATCGACGATTAAGGGCCGAAACTGGCAGCGAAGATGCCGAGTCCCCTGCGTTTTGCTTTTTACCGAGACGCTGTATGCGTCTACACCCTTGTGTGGATAACGGTAACAATTAAAGGCTTTATGTTGATCTGGGAAACGCTCTGGAATAAATTCTGCCAACGGCTGAGCGACAGCCTCTTGTTCAGATGTAGTAAACAACACTTCCGACGCTGGATTCAGGTGGCAAACTCGCATTCGTTGGTCACAGACAAAAACGGGATTACTAACGTGCGGCAAGGCTTTTAAAGCAACGCCGTCTTCTGCTTTTTTTTCGGTCCATGCGTCATGCAAGTTTGGGAATTGATTCTGAGCCAAGCATCTGGCAAAAAGCGAAAAATAAGGGCGCATTCTTTGACAGAAATGCAAAAGGGGCCGCACCCTATCATCAAAAGTAAGGCATACAAGGCCTAAGCGGCTATCCTCAAAAACGATAGGGACAACGACTGCTTTATGGCGCACGGAGCCCAACGAGT
>NZ_LWFU01000485.1:0-2959 GCF_001635135.1 Oleiphilus sp. HI0080 | reverse complement strand
GGGCATCCCGTTGCTTTGCTGCGCAAAGCTGGCGCGTTGGAGAACGATGTGATGGCTAATGCCTTATGGCAACAGCCACATAAATCTTTGGTTTCTGTGTCGGGACTCGTGACCGGAAAGCAAAGTCCTGGTACCGCCGCAGGCGTCAGCTTTTATACTCTCGAAGACGAGACAGGCAATATCAATGTCGTCATATGGCGCGCAACGGCCAGAGCGCAAAAGTTACCTTATTTAAGAGCGCAGTTGTTAAGGGTTGTTGGAATCTTGGAGCAAGAGGCTGGCGTGATTCATGTTATTGCCGGACGACTAGAGGATCTAACGCCTCAACTTGATGGATTGCGTACGAAGGTGCGTGAATTTCACTGATCTTATGGTCTATCTGCGTAAATGTGTTCTTCTATTAAAAAACTGTATAGCCTCTTGCTAGGAAAGGGCGAGTAGCTTGGCTAATATGCTCTAAAAATAAGGTAGAAAACAAAAACATGTCAGATAAGCGACGTCATCCTCGCATTCAAATGCCGGCCAAGGTGAAAATTACGCATCCGAGTTTTGGCGAACTTGTAGCGACTACCAGAGATATTTCTGACGGTGGGATTTTTCTAATCACTCAAGGTCATGAGATGCCACCTGTCGGCACAGTGATAGAAGGACAGGTTCAGGGACTTACGGGTGACGCACCTATACTGAAAATGGAAATTATGCGTAGTCTGCCTGAGGGCATTGGACTGCGCTTTATTCTCGATTAAAACGCCGAAAAAACAATACACCCATTTGCAAGGAGGTTGCGATGCGAGCGCAGTTTGCATTCTGTACGGCTGTTATGGCGACGGCACTATTTTCAAGTACTACTGCCGCTGAGGGCGATGTTCGCTCTAACTATAACGAACCAACGCGAGGTTTTTATATTGAGCATGGAACGGTAGCCAAAAACCGTGATGCGTCTATCGAGCTGCATTCAGGCTCAGATAGTATCGATGCTGGCGGTGGTGTGCGTTTAGGTCTGCCGGGAGCAGAGCTGATTATTAATAGTGGCTTGGATGAATACGATGAGAACCAGCTTCTGCTTAAGTATGGACTACCAGATTTACAGCTTGGTGGCGAAGGTGGAAGCAATGTGCACTGGGCGTTTACAGGCGCGTATTCCCGAACGGAACTGGAAGATGAAAATGGCAATGACCTCATTGACCAGATCAACCTAAAGCTCGGTGCCGCCTTTACGGTCAACGCTGATGCGGCAACTTTTACGCTTGCGCCTCGTTTTGTCTACGCGGACGGCGATCAGCGTGATGATACGTTTGTAGAGCTCGATCTTGGCGCCTATGTGGGCATTATTGATACTCAGGCCGGATTGTTTTCGGCGGGTGTCGAAGCATTGTTTACAACTGCCGATAATACTGATGATACCTATGCCGCAGGTGTTCGTTGGGCGTATGACAGTAAGCTGAATATTGATTTTGTTCCGTTGGTCTTTAGTAACCGAGATTTAGTTGGTGTTCCCGGATTAGTGCGCGTTAATTACAACTTCTAAGTATATCGTTGGATCAACACGAATGACGAAGCTCGAGGGCTACAAAACTCAAAGCTTGTGGCTCTCGCAACTTACCGACCTTTCGATTCGTCCTAGCTTGACTGCAAACCATGACGTCGATGTTGCGATCATCGGCGCTGGCTTCACCGGCTTGTGGACAGCCTATTACTTAAAGAAAAAATCTCCCGAGCTACGGGTAGCTATTATCGAGGCCGATATTGCTGGCTATGGTGCATCAGGGCGCAACGGAGGCTGGTTGATAGGGGAGCTCTCAGAGCAGGACTCCTATCTGGAAGATCTTTGGCCGCCAGACAAAGAACGTGCCCGGACCTTATTACACGCTATTCCGCACGAAGCGCAGCGGGTGATCCAAGAAGAAAACATCGCGTGTGATTTCAAACTTGGTGGAATGTTGTATGTTGCGGCGCGCTACCCCGAGCAGAAGCACTTCCTTCAAGCCTATGAGCGGGAATTACGCCAAAAAGGCTACACAGACGCCGATTTCAAGTGGCTTGATGCGCAGCAAACGGGTGAGAAGATCGGTATGGCTAACGCAAGTGGCGCCCTATACAGCCCGCATTGCGCCAGAAT
Organism: Oleiphilus sp. HI0080; assembly: GCF_001635135.1. Lineage (NCBI taxonomy): Bacteria > Pseudomonadati > Pseudomonadota > Gammaproteobacteria > Oceanospirillales > Oleiphilaceae > Oleiphilus > Oleiphilus sp. HI0080. The sequence goes on along the minus strand of NZ_LWFU01000485.1, from coordinate 840 downwards.
TCAGCCTGCCAAACTGGTAACGGGACTCGCTGCGGCTTGCGAGCGTTTGGGTGTCGAAATTTTTGAGCAGTCGCCAGCGACAGAGTGGGGCGATGGCAATGTTGTTTTGGCAAATGGTCATCGTATCGCGTGTCAGTGGGTGGTTCCTGCTCTGGAAGCGTATGGGGTCAGTATCGAAAAAGCACCCTTCAGCTGGATGCGCTATCAGCGACCCGTACAAAGCGCCATTATCGCAACAGAGCCTTTGAGCGAGGCTCTATGGCAAGAAATGGGGCTTCACCATGGTGAGGTGTTCAGTGATTTTTCACGAATCGTTACCTACGGCCAGCGCAGTGCCGATAATCGCTTCGTTTTCGGTGCGCGGGGCTCTTATCTATTTGGCGCAGCGCTGAAACACGATGCACGCCTCTCAGAGTCTGAAATCGCGTTTCGCCGAAACCTGCTGCAAACACTTTTCCCTCAGCTAGAGGGTGTTAAGGTCACGCATGCTTGGGGAGGGAACTTGGCGATCTCGCGCAAGTTCCGTCCACATATGTTACTCAATCGGGAGCATGGCTTCGCATTGAGCGCCGGGTATGGTGGCGAAGGGGTGGGGGCGACGAATCTCGCCGGCCGAACACTCTCGGATATGATTTTGGGTGTCGATTCGCCCGAAACACAGATGCCTTGGGTTGACCATAGCGGTACATTTGCGAACAGCAAGCGTTGGGAGCGCGAGCCGCTTCCTTGGCTTGGTTATCGGGCTCTTACCTCGATTTCTCTCTATGAAGATAAGCTCCTAAGTGCAGGCAAGGCGGAAACAGCAAGGCGCAAATTTGCCGACACGGTGTATCGTCTGTT
>NZ_LWFU01000484.1:0-5342 GCF_001635135.1 Oleiphilus sp. HI0080 | reverse complement strand
ATCAGTCGACGGCTTGAAGACCGGGCACACTGAAGAAGCGGGTTATTGTTTAGTGTCCTCTGCCAAACGCGATGATATGCGATTGATCAGTGTGGTCATGGGTACTTCTAGTGAAGAAGCAAGGGTGAAAGAAACTCAAAAATTACTAAATTATGGTTTCCGATATTATGAGACAACGCCGCTTTACACGGCTGGAGAGGTTTTAAGCGAGGCAAAGGTTTGGGGTGGGGCGTTAGATGCAATTAATCTTGGTTTAGCCGAAGCCGTGACCGTGACTATTCCTAGGGGGCATAAGACTGAGCTCGAGGCGACCTTAGAAATCAATCCAACCATCAAGGCTCCTGTTGCGCTCGGAGATAGAATGGGGCGTTTGTTGGTTACACTGGATGGCGATGTATTGGTCGATCAGCATATTGTCGCGCTTGAGGATGTTGATCAGGGTGGATTGTTCAAGCGTATATGGGACTGGATCAAATTGTTTTTCCTAGGTTTGTTTGGTTAGAGAGGGGTGATGAATGGCCGACGTACCAGAGCTTGAGTTTCCATGTCACTATCCAATCAAAGTTATTTGTTCAAATGCGCCCGAGGTCGGTGAGGTAGTCGGAGCGATTGTCAGTGAACATGCCCCCGGGTTTGATCGAGATAGCATTGTTGCTCAAGAAAGCAAAAATGGAAATTTTGTGTCTCTTAGGATTAGCTTCCAAGCGACGGACAGGGAGCAGCTAGATGCAATGCATAAGGCTATTACTTCTGTGTCGCATGTGAAAATGGTTATCTAGGAAAGAGGTGCTATTTGAGCCTAGCAGAAAGCCCCGAGCAGATTGTTTCTAACGAAGATAGAGAGCTCTTTGTTCGCTACCTCAGCGAGTTGGCAGATTATGAGCCGACATGGCAAGCCATGCAGCAATATACTGACGCGCGCGACGATCATTCTGAAGACCAAATCTGGGTGTTACAGCATCGACCTGTGTTTACTCAGGGGCAGGCTGGCAAGGCAGAACATCTATTAGCGCCAGGCGATATTCCAGTTGTTCAGGTAGATCGCGGAGGACAGGTTACCTATCATGGCCCAGGGCAACTTGTCGTATACCTCTTGCTAGATATTGACCGTATGGGAATTGGCGCAAGGCAGCTGGTGACGCTTATTGAAACGAGTATCGTGAGTACGCTTGGTTTATTAGGTGTTTCTGCAGAAGCAAGAAGAGACGCACCTGGAGTTTATGTTGACGGGCGGAAGATTGCTTCGATTGGTTTGCGTATTCGAAAAGGGCGTTGCTTTCACGGTTTAAGTATTAATATCGATATGGACCTCTCGCCCTTTGACAGGATTAATCCGTGCGGATATCGCGGCTTGGAAATGACGCAGCTCTCTAATTTTGAAAACTGGGAGCCCGTCGAGCCTTTTGCAGGACGTTTGGTTGACGCTCTGCGTGAGCAGTTTGGGTACAAACAGCTCGTAATTGAATATACAGAGACTTTATGACCAATAAAACAATTGATGAGAATCTAGACGGTGCAGGCGAGCCAGATCATGCTGCGACAGGCAAGGCTAAGCCATCAATCAAACGTGCGGTGACTGGTGAGAAACTTCGAGGCGCCGAAAAAGTCGCAAGAATACCCATTAAGGTCATCCCCACCGAAAAAATGCCGCGCAAGCCAGATTGGATTCGGGTCCGTGTTCCTGCAACACCAAGAATTTCTGAGATAAAGCAAAAGCTCCGCAAGCATGGTTTGCATACCGTTTGTGAAGAGGCATCCTGCCCGAACCTTGGAGAGTGCTTTGGTGGTGGAACGGCGACCTTTATGATTATGGGCGATATTTGTACTCGTCGCTGCCCCTTCTGCGATGTTGCTCATGGCAGGCCAAAGCCGCTAAATCAAGATGAGCCTGCTGAGTTGGCAGAAGCGATTGCGGACATGGCGCTAAATTACGTCGTGATTACCTCTGTCGACCGCGATGATTTGCGAGATGGTGGAGCGCAGCATTTTGCAGACTGTATCCGTGAAACGCGGGAGCGGTCTGAAGAGATTCAAATCGAGGTATTGGTGCCTGACTTTCGAGGTCGCATGGATGTTGCTTTGGATATCCTAAAGGATACGCCGCCAGACGTTTTTAATCATAATCTCGAAACTGTCCCATCGCTTTATAAAAAGGTGCGACCGGGTTCTGATTATGCTTGGTCACTCAAACTGTTGAAGGAGTATAAAGCGCTGGCGCCAAATGTATTGACCAAGTCTGGGTTGATGCTAGGTATTGGTGAGACGCTTGATGAAGTCGAGCAAGTAATGGCGGACCTGCGAGAGCATGATGTAGATATGTTGACACTTGGGCAGTATTTGCAGCCTAGTCGTGATCATTTGGCGCTAGAGCGTTTTGTAACGCCGGCGGAGTTTGACGAGTTGGCTGAGAAGGCGCGTGCGCTTGGTTTTAAGCATGTCGCAAGTGGGCCATTGGTTCGTTCCTCTTATCATGCGGACAAACAAGCGAAAGGGGAAAAGGTCGGTTAGTTTGGCCCTTCGCCGACTTGACGTGTACAAGGCGCATTATGAAGCTCTCGAAAATCAAGACAGGTAGCTTTGAACGGCGCTTAAGTCTCACTCGTGCAGGTCTGGTTGCTGGAACGAGAATGGCTGGCAGCTTGACGGCGGGTCTGTTTAAAGGGGCGGAAGGGCGCAAAGAAGCGCGCAGGCAGGCGCTCTCCCGAGAGGCGAAGTATTTAGCTGACGAGCTTGGGAAATTAAAAGGTAGTGTTGTGAAAATCGGGCAGATGATGGCTCTATATGGTGAGCATTTTCTTCCTGTCGAAGTCACTGAGGCCTTACATACTCTCGAAGAGAATACGCAACCGCTAGAGTGGGCGATTGTCAGAGGAATTCTGTTTGAACAGCTCGGTTCGGACGCGGTTCAAGATCTTGATATCGAAGAGACGCCGATTGGCACAGCCAGTCTAGGCCAGGTACATCGAGCGCGCATAAAGGGCTCGGGTCAGGAAATTTGTCTTAAAATCCAATATCCTGGCGTTGCATCTGCGATTGATGCAGACCTGGATTCGGTTGCTCAAATATTGCGGCTGACTAACGTTGTTGCACGTGGGCCAGCGTTTGACGAATGGTTGCTGGAGGTGCGCGAGATGATGCACCGAGAGGTTGATTACGTCCTTGAGGCTGAGACAACGCAACGTTTTCACGAGTTGTTAAAAGACGATTCGCGCTACATTGTTCCAAGCGTGATTCAGCAGTATTCCAATGCGCATATTCTTGCGACAAGTTACGAAAAAGGTGTGCACGTTGGCAGTGAGCTGGCGCAAGCCCTTCCTCAGGAACAGCGAGACAAACTTTCCGCTTCATTCCTAGAATTGTTTTTAAATGAGCTATTTGTTTGGCACGAGATCCAAACTGATCCAAATTTTGGGAATTACCGGATTCGCATCGACGAGAATGATGTTCGTCTCGTTCTTTTGGACTTTGGGGCGGTACAACGATATCAGTCAAGCTTTATCCAGCCAGTCTGTTCTATGATTCGTTCAGCCTATCACCGAGACTTAGAGGGTGTGATCGCGGGTGGTATTGCGTTGAATTTTATGCGGCCTGAATGGCCTAGAGATGTGCTTGAGCAGTTTGGTAAGGTTTGTATGGCTGTGCTTGAGCCTCTTGTCCCTGTAGCCTCTCAAGGTATCGACAAGGCCCAATACTGTGATGCTCAAGGTCGCTATCTGTGGAATGAAAGCGATTTGCCGACAAGGATCGCCAAAATAGCCGCGCGCTCTGCGGTTAGCCGCTACTTCAAGATTCCTCCGAAAGAGTTTGTTTTTCTTAACCGAAAGCTTGTCGGAGTTTATACGTTTATCTCAGTATTGCGGGCGCGTTTCGACGGAGAACCAATACTTCGGGAGTATCTTGAAATACCCATGCAGTAAGTTTTCCCTCGAGGCGTCAAATGCTATAAAATGCGCGCCTTAATTTGAAAGAGTACCCTATGTGAGCAGTCTTAAAAATATTCGTAATTTCTCTATTATCGCCCATATCGACCATGGCAAATCGACCTTAGCAGACAGGTTTATACAGGTCTGTGGTGGCTTGAGTGAGCGAGAGATGGAGGCGCAAGTTCTTGACTCGATGGACATAGAGCGTGAACGGGGTATTACGATCAAAGCTCAGAGCGTTACGCTGTACTACACAGCGAAGGATGGCGAGACATATCAACTGAACTTCATCGACACTCCCGGGCACGTCGATTTCTCGTATGAGGTGTCTCGATCGCTTGCTGCCTGTGAGGGAGCGCTCTTAGTTGTAGATGCGGGGCAGGGTGTTGAGGCGCAATCTGTCGCAAATTGCTATACCGCCATCGAGCAAGGCCTAGAAGTGTTGCCTGTACTCAACAAAATGGATTTGCCGCAAGCCGAGCCAGACCGTGTTAAGCAGGAAATCGAAGACATAATCGGTATCGATGCAACTGGTGCGGTCGCGTGCAGTGCAAAATCTGGCATGGGTGTCGAAGACGTCCTTGAGGAGCTTATTCAAGTTATTCCTCCACCAGAAGGCGATACCGATGGCAATCTCCAAGCACTGATCATCGATTCATGGTTTGATAACTATCTCGGAGTCGTCTCCTTGGTTCGAGTGATGTCTGGGACGATGCGCAAGGGCGATCGCATTTTTATAAAGTCGACGGGTAAGGTTGAGCAAATTACGTCAATTGGCGTTTTTACTCCAAAACATCATGAGACCGGAGTCCTAAAAGCGGGTGAAGTAGGGTTCGTGGTTGCTGGAATCAAAGAGATTCATGGAGCGCCGGTGGGTGATACCATCACAAGTGCCAAGACGCAAGACGTGGCTCAGTTGCCAGGCTTTAAACGCGTTAAGCCCCAAGTGTACGCAGCATTATTTCCCGTTAGTGCGGATGATTTTGAGGCCTTCCGAGAAGCATTAGATAAATTAACTCTGAATGACGCTTCTCTGCAGTTCGAACCTGAGTCTTCAGACGCCCTTGGTTTTGGTTTCCGTTGTGGGTTCCTTGGCATGCTGCACATGGAGATTATCCAAGAGCGGCTCGAGCGGGAGTATGATCTCGATCTGATAACATCGGCGCCCACTGTCGCATATGAAGTGAAATTACGTAACGGCGATGTGATTATGGTTGATAATCCATCGCGTCTTCCTGATCCCGGATCTATTGACGAGATGCGTGAGCCGGTCGTGGAAGCGAATATTCTCGTGCCACAAGCGTATCTGGGGAATGTCATCAGTCTCTGTGTCGAAAAGCGGGGTGTCCAACTTGATATGCAGTTTGTTGGCGGTCAAGTTGCTTTGAAATACGAACTTCCAATGGCTGAGGTAGTACT
>NZ_LWFU01000483.1:0-10324 GCF_001635135.1 Oleiphilus sp. HI0080 | reverse complement strand
CACTAAATGTTGTCAGCTTGTGTGCTTATTTTTGGTGCGTAATGTTTTTTATGCACAAAGTTTGCACTGCTTTGCTATGCCTTGAATTTGCTGGGTTGGAAAAAATATCTTAGAAGTATTGAAAATCTTAACGTATTGTTTTTAATAGCTTTTATTGTGTTTTGATCAAAAAGCCCTCAAGCTGTTTCAAACGTGCGTATTATCGCTATTCTTGCGCGTTTTTTATGTCTTACCCCCAGAGTTATCCACAGAAAGTGTGCATAAGTTTATGTCAGATCAACCCGATTATTTTTTGTGCTTTTACGTTCCGGAAGAATATGTAGAAACCGTTAAGAATAGTGTGTTTGAAGCCGGCGGAGGTCGACTGGGCGATTATGAACATTGTTGTTGGCAAGCGCGTGGGCAAGGCCAGTTTCGGCCGATCGACGGTGCAGCGCCATTTATCGGGAAGCACAACCGGCTTGAGCGACTTGATGAGTATAAAGTAGAGATGGTGTGTCAGAAGAGTGAGTTAAAGGCCGTTGTTCAGGCATTAAAAAAGGCCCACCCTTATGAAGAGCCGGCCTTCCACGTTCTCAAGCTTGAAACGGACTTCTAATCATCTTGAATGACTTCGAACTCGGGTTCTCTGGGTTCTCTATAAATATCTGAGACATGCGTTGAAAACTCGCCATGCTGTCGGTCTTCAAAGTAGAGTTTGAGGGTTCTTTTTACAGTCGGAAAGGCTAGATCATCCCACGGGATTTCGTCTTCTTCAAAGAGCTGGCATTCGAGGCTTTCGCTGCCAACGCCAAACTTGCCGTCAATTAATGTAGCAAGAAAATACATATGTACCTGATCAATCTGCGGAACATTAATGACCGTATACAAGGTGTGTAACTTGACTCTCGCTTCGGCTTCTTCCCAGGTTTCGCGGGCAGCGGCTTCCATCGTGGTTTCTTGGTTTTCCATAAAACCCGCCGGTAGCGTCCAATAACCGTGCCGGGGTTCTATTGCGCGTTTGCACAATAAGACTTTGCCTTCGTGGACAGGAATAGTCCCAGCAACGATGTTTGGGTTTTGATAATGAATGGTTTCGCATCCGAGGCAGACATACCTGTGTCTTGTGTCGTCATCGGGTATTTTTTGCGTTACTTCTTCGCCGCAACCACTGCAGTATTTCATCGATAATGTGTCCGTCTTCGCTTTATCATTGTGGTGCTCACCGTTTGGTAGGGCACTCGTTAACAATTCTTAGCCCCTATGCTAAGGTTCGTAGCCTCAAATTAGTAGTATTATTCGATGAGCCTTATAAATCAGTTTACATCTCGCCTTCAGGCTTACAAACCGCGCAAACTGGGTGAAGGCTTGCCGCAGGCGGGTGTGCTCGTCCCGGTCACGCGCAACGCGTCTACGCCGGAGGTCATTCTGACAAGACGCTCAGCTGCGCTCTCAACCCATAGTGGGCAAGTCGCTTTTCCCGGCGGGAAATTTGATGAAGAAGATCTTTCCCTAGAAACAACGGCATTGCGAGAGACGCATGAAGAAGTCGGCATTCCTCCAGAGGCTGTAGAATTGATTGGCCCTCTGAGTCAAGTGGTGTCGCTGCATGGTATTCAGGTTACGCCTTATGTTGGTCTCGTTCCGGAGAACATCCCGATACAACCCAACCTCGACGAGCTAGACAGCGTGTTTAAGGTTCCCCTGGAATACTTTATCGACACGAAGCCGAGCCGATTAGATCGGATGACCTACAAAGGTATTGCATTGCAGGTTCCATCGTACCACTACATCCACAATAACGAGCAATATGAGATCTGGGGTTTGACCGCCATCGTATTGGTGGAGTTCCTGAATCTTGCTATGGACGCAAATATAACAATATTCGATGATTATCAGCGGAGTAGATTTGATGTACAGCCTGAAAGATAAAGCGCCAAAGTTGATCGGAAAACCAGGTTTTGTCGCCTCTAACGCCACCTTGGTGGGTGACATTGAGCTGCATGAAGACGCAAGCATTTGGTTTAACGTGGTGATTCGCGCTGATAACGATAAAGTGGTCATTGGGCCGCAGAGCAATATTCAAGACGCTGCAGTACTGCATGTTGACCCCCGCTGCCCGATCAACATCGGCAGGGGCGTTACGGTTGGCCATAAGGCGATGTTACATGGTTGTGAAATCGGTGATTTCAGCCTGATCGGCATTAACGCGGTTGTGCTGAATGGCGCTAAAATTGGCAAGCATTGCTTGATAGGCGCCAACGCACTGGTAACCGAGAACATGGAAATTCCTGATGGATCAATGGTTGTTGGGAGTCCTGCCAAGGTAAAACGTACGCTATCAGAACCACAAATGAAGATGCTTGAAATGAGCGCGGGGCATTATGTGTCGAACTCGCAGCTTTACCTAAAGCATTTACAGAAACTTGAAGACGAGCATTCATGACAGAGAACGAAGTAAAACCTATTGCCTCCCCATGCGTCAGTATTTGTGCACTAGATGACTCCGATATTTGCGTTGGTTGCCACAGAAGCGGCCAAGAAATAGCCGGTTGGGGGGCTAAATCTGAAGCTGAAAAAGCGGAGATTATGGTCAAGGTGCGCGAGCGCGAAAAAAGTGCGTATATTTAAGAACAAAGAGAAAGGCCGGGGTATTCCATACTCTGGCCTTATTTTTATGAGGCTGGATAACAGGACGGAATAATGACAACACTCGGAACGGCGTTGACGGAAAACGCAACAAAGGTGCTTTTTTGTGGTGCTGGAGAATTAGGCAAAGAAGTGATCATTGAGCTTCAGCGTCTTGGCGTAGAGGTCATTGCGGTTGATCGTTATGAGAACGCACCCGGCATGCAGGTAGCCCATAGATCTCATGTGGTTGATATGTTGGACGCAAGCGCTTTACGTCATGTGATCGAACACGAAAAGCCGGATTTCATTGTTCCCGAGATTGAAGCAATCGCGACATCGGAGTTGTTAAAGCTTGAAGACGAAGGTTTCCAAATTGTACCTTCAGCTCGCGCGGTAAACCTCACAATGAATCGTGAAGGCATTCGCTCATTGGCAGCACAAGAGCTTGGCTTGCCAACATCAAGCTATGCGTTTGCAGATAACTTTGACGATTTTTCTGCGGCGGTACAGCGCATTGGCTTTCCGTGCTTCGTTAAACCGATTATGAGTTCTTCAGGTAAAGGGCAGAGCCGTTTAACCGATGCAAGCCAGATTCAGGCTGCATGGGATTACGCGCAGTCCGGTGGTCGAGCAGGTAAGGGTAAGGTCATTGTTGAGGGCAGTGTCGACTTCGACTACGAGATTACCTTGTTGACGGTGCGCCATGGCGGTAACACCTCTTTTTGCGCGCCCGTCGGACACGTCCAGAAAGACGGTGACTATCAACAGTCATGGCAACCTCAGGCAATGTCAGATCTAGCTTTGCAACGTGCCAAGGATATTGCAGACAAAGTGACGACCAGTCTTGGCGGTAACGGCTTGTTCGGTGTTGAGCTGTTTATCAAGGGTGACGATGTTTACTTCAGCGAAGTGTCACCACGTCCGCATGATACTGGGCTGGTGACACTCATCTCTCAGAACTTGTCTGAATTCGCGCTGCATGCGCGTGCTTTTCTTGGTTTGCCTATTCCAGAGATCGAACTGCTTGGCGCGTCCGCCTCGTCCGTTGTTTTGGTTGAAGGTGATAGCCGCAACGTGCGCTTCTCTGGACTAAATGATGCATTGGCCGAGGTGGGCACAAGCCTACGCTTATTTGGTAAACCGGAAGTTGCCGGTAAGCGTCGTATGGGTGTTGCTTTGGCGCGGGACGAAAGCCTTGATGCCGCGCTGGAGAAAGCCAAGCGTTCCTCTGCGGCTGTTATCGCGCATTGTGACTAGCACTCAGCCGGATAAACAGATCGATGTCGCTTTCCCTCCATTGGAGAGCGACAAAACAAGAGTCCTTGTTCTTGGCAGTATGCCCAGTCAAAAATCATTGGAACTGCAACAGTATTACGGCCATCCGCAAAACGCCTTCTGGAAGATTATGGCGACGTTAACGGGGGTAGCGCATGATGCGGATTATCAACAAAGAACGCTCGCGCTAATGAACAAAGGTGTTTCGGTTTGGGATACGATTGCGAGCTGTCATCGGCCCGGAAGTATGGATGCAGACATCGACACTCGCACTGTTTCGGTAAATGACTTTTGCGGATTTTTTGAGAGACATCCTACGCTGCAAATCGTGTTGTTTAACGGCCAAGCCTCTGCCAAGACCTTCCAAAAGCATTTGGGGAAAACCTTTCTCTATGAAAGAGGACTAGAATCATCCGTAATGCCTTCGACTAGTCCGGCATATGCGGCGATGTCGCTCGCGCTCAAAGAAGAGATTTGGCTGCGTGCTTTGCGTATCTTGGATAGAGAAGAATAAATCACACAGAAGACGGAAGATTCATTCATGAGATATCGCTCAGTTGTTGTGCTCACCGGCGCGGGAATTTCTGCAGAATCAGGCATTCAAACTTTTCGCGCCAGTGACGGCTTATGGGAGAATCACCGGGTTGAAGATGTGGCTTCGCCTGAAGGGTTTGAGCGTGATCCGGAGTTAGTGCTCGACTTCTATAATCAGCGGCGAGCGGGTTTGCTTTCCCCTGATATTCAGCCGAACCCCGCACATAAAGCGCTAGTCCATCTCGAGCGCGAAATGCGGCTCAATGGGCAGTCCTTTTTGCTCGTCACACAAAATATTGATGATCTGCATGAGCGCGCCGGTTCGGTCAACCTCAGGCATATGCATGGTGAGCTGTTAAAGGTACGTTGTCAGGTATGTGCGTCGCTGGAAGCGACTGAAGTCGCTACCACGCAGAAATCTGTGTGCTCGAATTGCGGTGCTGTCGGAGAACTACGCCCTCATGTTGTTTGGTTTGGTGAAATGCCACTCTATATGGATGAAATCTACCAAGCATTGGAGCAGTGCGATTTGTTTCTGTCTATTGGTACTTCAGGGAACGTGTATCCAGCGGCGGGTTTCGTTGAAATCGCAAATCGTGCAGGTGCTGAAACAATAGAAATTAACCTAGAGCCTTCAGCAGTGCATACCAGTTTTGACAGGCATGTCGAAGGGAAAGCAGGCGAAGCATTGCCAAGCTTTGTAGAGATGCTTCTCAATAGCGAGTGACTGCTCTCCCTCCAGCATCAATCGCGCGCTTGATATCGACGTGCTATACCGATCTGCTAAGTAGGCAACTTCTGTCTATTTGCCATTAACATGGCTTTTTCTTTTTTCAAAAGATGATAAAAGCGTAATAGCTTATCGGGGACGGTAGACTCATCGACTTGGTCAACTTGATTGAGCTTTATCTGGTCGTCCAGTAGCGTCCGAAAATAGTCTATCGCAAATGCTTTTACTTCCGTCTCTTGAGCCGGCTTGTTGATCCGAACTCTGCTTATCTCGGTTAACGCTTTGACTAAATCGACAGAGGGCGAATCTTCGATCAGCAGAACCAGTGGAGCGTTTAGATTGAAAGCTTTTTGTCCGGCGATATCGAGTTCGTTGACCGGGAAAAATCGTTTGATGTGCGCGAGCACTTTCTGACCAATAGCGCCCTCGGCAGAGTGAACTGCTTTTTTGCCGAAATTTATAAAGTGCGGGCCGCCTTGGTCAAAATAATTATAGTGAATCGCATGATCATAGAGGTCTTTCGCCCCATAGCTAATAAAGAGTTGTGCTCCGGCTTGATAATCAACTTTCGCGTGGACACAGAGCTTTCCGTCGCTGAACTTGTCTGATTGCCCAAGTAGATCAGAATGGTTGAATTGATCGAGCACAGGGACAACGCCAAAGGGGTGAAATGCTCGGCTGCGCATATTTAGATAAGTGCAAACGATGTCTTCTTTACTGCAAGAGGGCTCTGCTTTTGCAACAATATCAATGATATGGTCGGCCTGTTGTTTGGCTTCTCGAACCCACATGCATAGAACTGGGTGCATATCATTTAGGGTGGCAAGATCGTCCTCATTAAAAAAGTAATACGAATAGCGTTTTAGTTCCGCAAGACTCTCAAATCCCGCGATGACTCCGTTGAAGGTTGTGTTTTTGTTCCCCAGCTCGCAGGCGGCTGCGTGGAGCCAGTTTAGCGCTCTAGCATCTTCAGAGTCCCCAAAAGGCCCTTTTGTTGAATCGATAAGTTGATCGCATGGGAAGCTTGCCAATAGAGTTTCCTTCGGAATATCCGCCGTAGCATACATCCCGTAAATACCATTGACTTCGCGTCGTTCGATTGAAGGGTGTAAAAAGAGTCCGTGGGCTAAAGCCCAGTCTAACTGTGATTGGTATTGGAGTGTTGTTTTCATCGTTTACCGTTCATCAAGTGATACTTCTTTCTCGCAATTCCAGCAAATCTCAAAAGCAGGAGGGTTCTCTTCAGAGCAGTTAGAGCATCGCCAGTGCGTTTTATCACTGACGCCATGCATGACGTCTTCGATCAGTTCAACCGCTTTGTCGAGATGTGTCTCTTCGACCCAAATCTCCGGCCAAACTTCGATGGGCGGTACCTCTCCGGCGGCACTTCCTCCGAACTGGTTTTTCAGCTCGCAGGCAATGCCATTGTTTTCCAGAATGTTTTTGATGTTGTGCACGACCATCGCATTGTCGTGACTGAAGACGCGGATCATCGCTGTGAGCTAATGTTCATTCGCTGATTGCAGCTTGTGGGGACTGCTGCTTCATTCGTAAATATAAGTAGAGCGCAAAGCCAACAGCTGCACCGGGCATCATTCCAAGGGCAATGCAAAGGTAGCCGTATTTGTAGCCATATTGCTGACGCTCGTAAAGAATCCACGCGCTCATAATAAACCAGCACATAATCACATCGATGGAGTAGCCGGTCGCGTAGGGATTGACGAATCCCGCTGCAAAGGCGCCGATAATATCGCCATCTGCTAAAGCATTGGGGCTAACGTAAAAGATAAAGACCGCGAGAAAAATCGCAGCAGACAGGCCGATGGATAGCTTAAAGGTATTTTCGTTCATGGAGCTCTCTTATTGTTTTAATGAAATTTAGTGCGATTAAGATAGCGTACTCATTTGCCAAAAGAAATAATGCCGATTGGCTAGAAAACATGGCACGTATTTGTGGGATGTTTACTCTCTGAAAATATCGAAAATTCTCTCTCGCATCCATTGGTGTGCTCGGTCGCTCTCATGTCGCCCAGCCCAATACAAGTGCCAGTCCAACATTGGAATTGCAAACGGCAGTTCTAACACTTGCAAGTTTGTTCCCCTAGTTAGACTTTCAGGAATGGTTAGTAGCATGTCTGTTTTGGCTACGATGGGTCGCGCAGCTCTGGAATGCTGAATACGCAGTTTAATGTTTCTTTGTAGGCCCAGTCGTCCGAGATAGGCGTCAATCTGTCCGCCGCCTTTTCGACGGCTCGAGACGTGAATGTGTGCCTCAGACATATATTGATCGAGTGACAATGTACTTGCGATACGAGGATGTTCGCTGCGCGCTACGCATACGTAGCGATCCGTCGTGAGAGGGGTATTCACCAGATCGCTATGGTTGATGATTGGTACATCCAAAGCAAAGTCCAGCTCGCCCGCACTAAATGCGCGCACCATGTCCGCTCGAGGAATGGTATAGCTTTCAATATTAATGTTTGGCGCTTCACTTTCGATTACCTCCATCAGTCGAGGTAAAACGTAAGCCTCAGACGTGTCGTTCATCGAGAAGCGAAAGGTGCGATTGGATTGCTGCGGATCAAATGCGTCATGCTCGTTTAAGCTGCTCTGAAGAGACGCCAGGGCTTCGCGTACGCGCTCGATAATATTCTCGGTTAAGGGTGTAGGCACCATTTGACCCGACTGCCGGACAAACAACTCGTCATTAAAGTGGCCTCGAAGCCTCGCTAGCGCATTGCTGACAGCTGGTTGGGTGATATGCAGTACTTCCGCCGCTTTGGTGAGCTTCCGTTCGCTGTAAATTGTGTCGAGCACGATAAATAGGTTCATATCGATTTTCGAAAGTTGCATGCTCATTCACCCCTTTAGCCTTGGTATTTAGCGAGTTTTATGTAGCGTGATCACTGAAACTTATTAAACGATATAAATGAAATAAACTTCAATGATTTTGTTCGGCTTTTTACACTGGTTGTCTGATTTAAACGCGGGTATTTGTACTGTCTGTGCAAATACGCAAGCCGGCAAGCGCTGAAGTCGCAAACGTAACCGCGACGCTTACATTAGGAAGAGACAGATGGAATTCGAATATTCAGATCGTACCAAACAGTTAATGAAACAAGTTCAGGGTTTCCTGGATACGCACCTTTTCCCAATTGAAAATACGTTAAACGAGGCCATTGAGAACGGCGAAGACCGCTGGACTATTCCACCTCAAATTGAAGAGTTAAAAGCGCTCGCAAAAGAGCAGGGCTTGTGGAATTTGTTCTTGCCTGAGTCAGACTACGGTGCAGGCCTTAGCAACCTTGAGTACGCGCCACTCGCAGAGATCATGGGTCGTACTCGCTTTGGCTCGGAGATCTTTAACTGCAGCGCGCCTGACACGGGCAATATGGAAGTGTTAGTCCGCTATGGTTCTGAAGAACAAAAGAAACGATGGCTTGAGCCTTTGCTGGCTGGAGAAATACGTTCTGCTTTTGCGATGACAGAGCCAGATGTCGCGTCTTGTGATGCCACCAATATCGAAACCAGTATCGTGCGTGATGGTGATGAGTATGTGATCAATGGCCGTAAATGGTACATCTCAGGAGCGTGTGACCCACGCTGTGAAATCATGATAGTGATGGGCAAGAGCGATCCGGACAACGACAACAAGTACGTTCAGCAATCTCAGGTGCTTGTTCCGATGAATACGCCTGGCGTGAACGTGGTGCGCCCAATGAAAGTGTTTGGTAACGATGATGCACCGGAAGGGCATGCAGACATTGTGTTTGATAACGTGCGGGTGCCCGCTGAGAACATCATTCTTGGTGAAGGTCGTGGTTTTGAAATCGCGCAGGGCCGTTTGGGCCCAGGTCGTATTCACCACTGCATGCGTTTAGTTGGCGCAGCGCAACGCGCTTTGGAGATGATGTGTGTGCGTGCCGAAACACGCGTTGCCTTTGGCCGTCCTCTCAGCAAACAGGGTTCGGTGCGTGAGGCGATTGCAAAGTCGTACTGTGAAATTGAGCAGGCGCGTTTGTTAACGTTGAAGGCGGCAGATCAAATGGATCGCTTGGGTAACAAGGGGGCAAAGTCTCTTATTTCGATGATCAAGATTGTTGCACCTCAAATGGCATGTGATGTCATTGATCGAGCGATGCAGATTCATGGCGCGATGGGATTGAGTCAGGATACATTCTTACCTCAGGCTTATCAGATGGCGCGCGTTGTGCGCTTGGCTGACGGGCCAGACGAGGTGCATATGATGCAGCTTGGTCGTGGGCTCGCGGCTGGCTATGCCGGCGCGTATGCTGCCATGTCTCGTTAATCCAGAGATAACAAAAAGAAGAGGAAAGATTATGACGGAAACGACGACGGAAACGATGACGGAAACGACGAACCCTGAAGTGGATTCGCTCGATCTTGCAGCTTTAGGCGCTTATCTCGGCAAACATATTGACGGTTTTGGTGCACTGCAAAGTGCAGAAAAATTCTCTGGTGGCCAGTCGAATCCAACATTCAAACTAACAACAGACAAAGGCCAGTATGTTCTGCGCAGGCAGCCACCAGGCAAGTTATTGAAGTCGGCCCATGCCGTTGATCGTGAGTATCGTGTTTACAAGGCACTCGAAAAAAGCGCTGTACCAACACCTAAGGTGTATCACCTTTGTGAAGATAGAGACGTTATTGGCTCCATGTTCTACGTGATGGAGTGTTGTGAAGGACGTATCTTTTGGGATGCAGCTTTGCCAAAACTTCCGTCAAACGAAGAACGTACGCAGGCCTACGAGGAAATGGGTAAGGTGCTAGCAGCGATCCATTCTGTTGATGTGGATGCCGTTGGCTTAGCCGATTACGGTAAACCAGGTAACTACTTTGAGCGCCAACTTTCTCGTTGGACGAAGCAGTATCGAGATTCAGAGACTCAGAAAATCCCGGCGATGGACCAATTAATTGAATGGTTAGAGCAACATATTCCAGAGGATGATGGACGGGTATCGCTAGTACATGGCGACTACCGCCTTGACAACATGATGTTCGCGCCCGATGAGGTGCGCGTCATTGCAGTGCTTGATTGGGAGCTATCGACGCTTGGTCATCCTTTTGCCGATCTGGCGTATCAGTGTATGCAATTACGTATGCCCGCCAATGCAGGCGATATGAGCGGTCTGGCCGGTGCAGATCGAGGTGCGC
>NZ_LWFU01000482.1:0-4156 GCF_001635135.1 Oleiphilus sp. HI0080 | reverse complement strand
GATAACACCAACAAGGGCGTTTCGGGCTGCTCAGTAAGTTGAAAGCGAGGCGCACTCAGGTGTTGATGCTGAGCAATCTTAAAGCGCACTAGCCTCCCTTCGAAAAAAAGCTCAACGATGTCCCCAATTTCTAGTTGGCTCAGGAAATCAAAATGCGTATCCATATGCGCCTGAATCAAAAATAGCGCGATCGCTCCGTCTTCACTGGAATAAACATTCAGCCCTGGCCCAAAAGAAAGCGCCTCTCCTGAGGCCCCTTGCAGCACATAGTATGTCCTTCCAAATCTCGGAACATTCAACTTAGCGACCGGATAGGTATCGGCCCATGGCCAAGGAAGATGCCGCTCGCCGGTGCGGAGCGTTTTCTCCCAAGCATTCGCTATCAACCACTGCCCAACGATCGCCTTTGCGTTTATGAGACTCGCCTGCATCAAATAAACCGATCCGATAACGAGGCAAATGGTTACGATCAGCGTCATGATCCGTGCACTCGCGGCCTTATTTCCCCGCGATTGACGCCCAATGCAGGGCTTCATTTTAGTGCTCATCACACCGCCTCCGCCGACACATCCATTTAGCCACGTGATATCGCTCCTTGCACTACACGCAGACGAGTGATCAGCAATAAAGCCATCGCAATGCCAAGCCAAACCAAACCGGCCTGCGTCATCCAAGGAGCAGACGTCGCCGTTTGCGCTAGATGGTACACTCTTGAGTCAGATCGGCCCGACTGCCATCCCTGAGGCAGGTTTGATCGCAGCTTCTGCGAGAACAGATCCGCACCTGCTCGGACTGGCGTGACATCAACAGCGACCAAGCTGGTATATTTGCTTACCTGATGATGCTTCAGAGCAAGCTCTGTCGCCTGAGACTTAAACCGGTCTCGATCGTCCAACCGAGTATTCAGCGCACGCTCAGTGAAATGTTGAATTTTTTGCCTCGCCCACTCTACTGCAATGCCCTTCACGCTATTCGTTTGCCCTACGCGCTGTTGCAGATAAGCGGGGCTATCATCATGTTGCGCTTCGATTTGCATTTCTGAAGGCCGCGTCGGTGTTTTAAATAGAAGGTAGCCCGCTTCATTCATGTACAAGTCGGGGGTTGGATTTGGCATCAAGTCGCTAAAAGGGATATCTAGGGCGATATCGATGTCCGTTAACGCGGGATGATTTATCTTTTCAAACAGCCGCTGTATGTTCTGCTTCACCTGTGAAAGATCACTAATGTAGGTAAAGGTGCCTCTACCTGCCTCGGCGGCGCGTCGCATAAAATAGCTATTAGGGGCTGAGCCTATTCCCACAGTAAACAGACGCGTCGTAGAGAGCATTTTTTCTATCAGGCCCAAAAGCGCATCTTCATTACTGACAGCACCATCCGTGATAAAAACAACTTGCCGGAAGAGCGCGTCATCTTCTCTGGTCAAAGCAAGCGTTAAGGCCGCTGTCATCTCTGTCCCTTTGTCTGCCTGTTGACGATCGAGGGCGCTCCGAGCCTCAAGTATGTTTCGACTTGTTGCTTTTCTGGAGCTTGCAAATACGGACCACGCCGTATCATTGAAAAACAGGATATTGAAACGGTCCTCGCTATCTAGATTTGCCAACGCGGAGCGAATCGCTTGCTTAGCCTGCCGTATTGATGCCCCCTGCATACTGCCAGAAACATCAAGAACAAAAATTAACTCACGCGCGCCATGCTCGATAGAGGAACTTGGCGCTGGGGGCATCAACATCAGCATATTGTAGTACTCACCGTTGACCGGCTCCGAAAACAAAGAAACTTGCGAATACGCCTTTTCGGCATAACGCCAGTTCACGACAAAGTCGCGGTTCGAGCGATTTTCCGAGTCTCCTGCAGTTACCTGAAAATGGGAGTCACTCTGTTTGTCCACATGAAGTGTATGACTATCGCTCCATATACGTTCAACGGGCATGCCCGCGCCAAGATCCATATGCAAGCGGACTGGGTTTGAGTCCGGCTCGCCGATATCTCGATATGCAATTTGGTGCTCTTTAGAGAGAAAGGCTGGTAAGCCTCGTCGGGCATTTGGGTCATACTGCGGCGTTGCCACTAAGGGCACTCTCAAACTGTAGCCATGATCCTTAAAGTCGAGCATGGTTTGGTAGCTAAACACGATCTGCACACTTGCTTGCGGTGCAATGTTAGCGACGCGCGTTGTAAAGAAGTTACCCTTTGGTTGCTCAAGCAACACCGCACGCTTCCCTTGCTGCTTGGCGCTTGAATAGATTTTTCTTGCTTCGCGTTTCTCCCTAATTTGACCTTCGATGACGCGTTCTCCGACCATCATCCTGAGTTGGTCAACCGCTGCGCCCTCCGGAAGCGGAAAAGTATAGATACCCTCAACCCAATGCTGTGATGGATTTTCAAATCGCTGTTTTACGGTAGCCCGGACAACCGGCCCATTAATGTCTAAATCGATGTCAGTTTGAAGAGCAAGCGGACGCGCGAGCTCCTGACTATCCTCACCTTCACTGTGTTTTAGCTGAAAGTTAATCGGCATATCTGACGCCGCGTCCGCCAGCGCACTTTCGCAAAGCACCCAGAACACCAACAAGCACACAAATAGCGCCATGGCTGATTGATACTCTGAGCCTCGCCTGTTGTGCGAACAAGGTGTTGTCTGGTCTTTGGCGTACGTCGGAGCCATAGCCGCTTGTGGGAGAACGCGGCGTTTTAACGCGATTTGCGCGAAACTGTTCATGATTACTCTCCTTAAAAAAGAGGCCACGATGCGTGGCCTAAAGGTGGGCTCCGCACGAGGAGTCGATAGAGAAAGGAAGACGAGCAGAGCCTCTAATCCAACCCCATAGGTTTCGTGCGAAGTAGGCCGCGCTAACGAGAGGAACGCGGCGCATGGTGTTTGTCTGCATCGTTTGCTGCAGGCAGCCTTCTTCGCACCGGATAAAATGGCCGCGAGAATGGCTGCACTAACTCCGGACTTCTCATCCATAGACGCAATAAGGTGGCCTCATCGAGCGCTACAAAACACTTCATTAGCGACCCCCTACGTTAATCGCAATAGGTAAAGACTCGCCTGAATCTTGGGCAAGAGCCGCAGGTTGCTCTTGGGCAGGCATGCTTAGCTCAATCGCCACACGTCGGTCTAGGATATAGTTTGCAGCATCCCCTGTGGAGACGGTCGCGAAGGCTTCGCCATGCGCGCGCCCGTCGATTCGGCCAGTATGAACGCCCTTGTCCACAAGATAATCTCGAATGGCATCTACGCGCGCTTGAGTTAAGGCTAGATTGGCATTCTCTGGACCAATCAGGTCACTATGTCCTTGTAATGAGATATGCATGTTTGGGTGCTCAAGCATGAACTCTGCAAGCTCGTCTATTCGGGCTTTTGCATAGTCTGGTATCGAAGACTCGTTGTGGCGGTAATACACTTCTTGCGAATAATGCTTGGCAATATCCGCAAGAATCTCCGCTTGCTCACGCTCGGTGACCTCTTGCGCTTTTAAATCTGCGAGCTCAGCAGACTTAATTGCGTTTGAGCGCTGCAACTTACGCGTCTGAGCGCGCAGCGCTTCTAACTGTATATTTGATTTCTTAAGCTCGCCTTCCAGGCTTGTTAGCGACATCACTTGCGAATCTAATTGCTGCTCGGTTTGCTCAAGCGCAGAATCCTTGTCTTGGCCATAACCGACACTGCCACCTAGAGCCGCGCCCGCAGCAGCACCAACTGGCCCGCCAAGTATTGCGCCAAGAGTGGTACCGATACCAATCCCCCAGTAGGTGCTTGAATGCTCGTCGTTTCCGAGGCTTTCATCCGCAAACGCTGGTGTACTTACAACCAATGCCTGCGAGCAGATAAGCGCCGCCGCAAAGGCCGTTTTCTTAGCTCTAAACGAGCGGCTACTTGAGGACGATTGGATCGTACTAAGCGTGCTCACCGATGTCGCTGTTGTTTGGTCATGATTTGTCATATGTTTTGTCTCCATTGGTTTCGTTGGTCGCCTAGCATGCGTTCCCTCGCATGTATTGATTCGGTGGAACCCGAATCGCTTATTCCATTCATTCCGTTCATTGCTAGGCGTTGGCGCTATTGAATGATTTTCTTGCACTCCAGTAATGGAGACTCTCTGGAAGGATTAGTGAGATGTTCTGGCTTTCTGGACAAGTGCTCCATTACGCG
>NZ_LWFU01000481.1:0-9976 GCF_001635135.1 Oleiphilus sp. HI0080 | reverse complement strand
TCGGCTTAGGGTCATGGCAGTTACTGAATAGTGCAATTCGGACTTACGAGTTGGGGCAGGAAAGCTTGCAAGCCTTATCTGCTCTTCAGCGAGCACAATTGTCAATAGAGCGCGATTTTTCTCAGGTGTTACCTAGGGCTATTCGGGACGAGTTTGGAGATTATCAGGCCGCGATAAAAGATGGTGAAGATTTTTATACCGTTGAACTTACGCGCGCTGGCTGGCGCAACCCACTGCAACAAAAACGGTCAGAACTACAGCGAGTTGCTTACGAGCTAACAGATGGTGAGCTGTTGCGGCACCACTGGAAGGTGCTTGATCGCGCGCAGGACTCAGAGCCAACAACACGCCGTCTGTTAGAGGGGGTAGAGCGCTTTGAGATCGCTTACCTGAATGATAGTGATGCGTGGATTGATGAATGGCCTCCTCTTGATAATGCTTCCGATGGTGAATCCCGGGATAGAATGACGCGATACGCTTTGCTGCCTAAGGCTGTGCGCGTTGAGCTGGAGCATCCGCGTTATGGTCTTATTACGCGTTACTTTGAGCAGGCTAGTTATCTTGAGAACACTTTGATTCAAGCGAGTGGTGGGCAAGACAGTTCAGGTCAAGAGAATGGAGAGACCGACGAGCAGGCAACGCAGGGTGGTGACTCCAGTTCGAGCGCCAATCAATTTCAGAATATTACAGAGACGGGAGGAGAGAGATGACAATCGCGCGTTCCATGCCTTCGTCGTATTCTGGTCGCGCGCGTCAAAGCGGCGTAGCCTTAATGCTCGTTATCCTTGTTTTTGCTTTGGTATCAATACTTGCTGCGGGTATTTACAAAAGACAAAAGCTGTTTATTTATACGGCAGGAAGCTTGGTCACCAACGCGCAGGCGTATCAATACGCGCTCGGTTCAGAGACTTATGCTCGTAGACTTCTGTTGGAAGATTGGCGTGAAGATAAAAAGAACAATGAATTTGTAGATGACTTAGAGCAGGTCGAGAATGCTTTGTTCTTGCCTGTTGATGATGCACTTCTTGAAGCCCAATTCAACGATCTCCATGGGCGGATTAATCTCAACGATTTGGTTTACGTTGATGGTATACCAAATCCCATAATGTCAGAGCGTTTCAAACGTCTGCTAGACCGACTCGCTTTGGATGATGTCAAGCTTGAGCGAATTCAAGATTGGATCGATGAGAACCAGGATGCGACAGGTATAGAGGGCGTTGAAGATGGAGAGTATCTTTCACTCGAACCACCTTATCGGACTGGCGGACAGGTCTTTAGTCATCCTAGCGAGTTGATGTTGATTGAGGGGGTTGATCGTGAATCGTACGAAGCGCTGCTTCCTTTCGTTACTACGCTGCCACAAGGCTTGGCGCATATAAACGTCAATACAGCGAGTGCTGAAGTACTTCAGTCTTTGGTTGAAAATCTGCCGGACAATGTAGCGGAAGAGCTCGCATCCAAGGCGAAGGAATCCCCTTGGAAAAGTATTCAAGAGTTTGCTGCGGAGCCGCTGCTTAAAGGATTGAAACTCGATACTACGTATCTTGATGTGGCGTCTAATTTTTATGAGCTGGCAACCAGGATTACTCTATCTGATCGTAAGGTTCGTCTGCGCTCAATTCTTTATCGCGCCAAAGAGGATGGTAGTGTAACCTTGTTACAGCGTGATCAAGGGCAAAAGTACTTAATAACGAAGTCAGGCGTATGACTAACTATTGTTACTCGCAATATTACCCGCAATATGCGTGTCTGAGTTTCGGGATAAATAATGGCTTACGTTACCTTAGCCTGTTGGGCTATGATGACGGAGCAAACAGACTTAAAAGACCAAATAATAAGATGGTTGAGTTAGAAAAAAATGCCACATAAATTGTTTCTCCTGCCGAACGAGCCATACAATGCAAACCAAAGCCAGTACGACTGGGTCCTATATGATTTGAAAGGTCTCAAGGTGTCGGGTGGTCGATCGTCTGCATTAGACGAAATTCAACAAATATTGATGCAGAACGGGGCCGATAGCGTCAAAGCTGTCTTGGTTTGGCCCGGAAATCTCAGTTTTTTCACTCGTGTTAGCGTGCCCGGTAAAAGTGCAAGATTTTTACAGCAAGCGCTTGCTTTTGCGGTAGAGGATAAGGTAGCTACCGACATTGAGCTTCTGCATTTCGCAACATCAAAAGGCTCAAGCAAAGGCGGTGTAGATGTCCACTGTATTGAGAAGGCGCTTTTACTTGGGTTTTATGATGATGTACTTGAAGCTAAACCTGAGATAACCCTCAATGCTGCGCATGTCGACTCGGATCTTCTACCTTTCGAGGACTATGAGACCGTCATCAGTCTTGATGGGGAATGGGCGCTCGTCCGTTCCGAAGGCCAGTCTTTGCGTATTCAGACGCAAAACCTCACACCTCTCCTTGATAGTATCCTGCTGATTCCAAGCGAAGGGAGCGAACAAGCTCACCGCGTAAAGGTATTTGATCACAATAATGGTGATTCGGATCATAAGATTCTTTTGGCTGAGTTGGAGCAATACCCAGGTGTGGAGCTGGAGGTAGAGTCTTTGAGCATTTCGTCTCTCGAGCTGTTAGCTGAGTCGTATTTTCATTCCGGTGCGCCGTCGATAGACTTGTGCCAAGGTGATCTTCGAATTCAGACAGAAGGAGGCAGCAATCTGCGCCAATGGGCTTGGGTGGCGGCTATTGCAGCGTTTGCGTTTTTCATTCAATTAGGTGTGTTTATTGGAAAGGGAATGCACTATGAGGCGCAGGCTGATGAGCTTGGACAGCAAGCGTTAGCCGCCTACAAGCAAGCTGTTCCGAGCGCCAGGAATGTCTCTGTATCAAGGTTGGCCCGTATTATTAAAGGCAAGTTGCGGCAATCTCAAAACGAAGTTACTGATGCCGGGTTTATGACCCTGCTTGGCGAGGCTGGCTATCAATATCAACAACGCAAAAACAGTGGTCAGATAAACTTTACGGCTATTTCATACAGTGCTCAGCGTGGCGAATTGGTGATTGAGCTAAGAGCGAAAACCTTTGAGCAGATGGACCAGCTTAAGAATGCGATTGTCGAGGCTGGGCTGTCAGCGAAAATTAGTTCCGCCGTACAAGAAGATCAGTATTACAGAGGACGTTTAAGTGTTAGTCAAAGCTAAGCGGCGCATTCTCATTTGGTCTCGGGTTACTCGGTCTCAGGAATACAAATATTATGAATAGACAGAGTTTTGTCAGTCTTAAACTCAAGTGGGAAGGGCTTGAGGCGCGTGAACAGCAGAGCTTAAAAATACTTGCTGCTGCATGTGTGATATTTTTTGCTTACTTTGCGTTGTGGATGCCAGCAAAGGCTTATATGGACGAGTCTCAGCGAATGCTTGAGGAGCGCGCTGAATTGTTAGATTTAGTTCGTTCATCGCGTTCTGTGCTTGCCAAGGCTTCTTCGAACTCGACAAACTCTGGCGCTATACTTAACAGTCAGCAACTCGTTTCTACCGTCACCAATTTGGCAAAAAGGCAAAAGCTAAGCCTCAAAAGGTTCGAACCGAGTGGTGAAAATAAAGTGAAAGTGTGGGTTGAGGAGGTTTCCTTTGATGTGCTCGTGTCGTGGTTGAGTGCTTTAGAAACCTCCGTTAACGTAAAGGTAGAGCAGATTTCAGTTGAAAAACAAGAGCGACCGGGTGTTGTTAGTGCTCGCTTAACATTAGCATCCTAAGCTCGGATTACATGTTCATCGTTGGATGGGAGGGCCGCTAACAATGCCAGTGACTACTGAAGAGATCGAAGCGCGTGTTGTGCGACTTGATGCGAGTGCGTTGAAGGAAGCGAAGGCTATTTTATTTCGAGCCTATAAAAATGAACCCACGTTTAAATATCTGTTTCAAGCCGAGAGATCGGGTTACGAGCAGCGTGTGCGTGCGACCATCCGAGAGCTTATAAATCTGCATTTCTCTCTTGAGCAGGAAGTCATTGGTCTCGCGCTTGATAATCACTTAATTGGCGTGGCGCTCGTAGGGAGCCCGTCTCTCCGTATTGATCTAAATCGGCAGTTTGCATGGCGTATGCGTATGTTGCTAACCGCTGGTTCCGAGAGCACCTGGCGATACCTCGAATACCACAAGCAGATTCATCGCTTGTTGCCCAAGGGGCAGCATCATGAGCTACCCCTTATAGGAATTGACGGCCAGTATCGCAGCTTGGGATACGGGAAAAAATTGATGCAGGCAGTGGAAGGTGTCTGTGCAAAGAATCCTGCATCAAAAGGTATTGCTTTAGATACTGGAAATATCCGCTATCTCAATTTTTACAAAGGTCTTGGTTATAAAGTACTTGGCAGTGTGCCTCTCGGTGACGTAACCGAAAGTGTGCTGTTTAAAGCCTTTGATTAATCTCTTTTAGAAAGATTCTCTAATGTCCAAATTTGATTTTGATCTATTCGTAATCGGTGCCGGTTCTGGTGGAGTTCGATTGGCTCGCATGTCTGCTTCAATGGGCGCTCGTGTAGCTGTAGCAGAGGATCGCGACCTCGGAGGTACCTGTGTCAATGTGGGGTGTGTTCCCAAAAAGTTGTTTGTCTATGCTTCTCATGTTCAAGAGGAGCTTGAAGACGGCGCTGGATTCGGTTGGTCGAGCTCAGGTGAGCTTAGTCTTAATTGGGCGCAGTTGGTTACCAACAAAAACCGTGAGATCGAACGCCTTAACGGTATTTACGAAGGTTTGCTGACTAACAGTGGTACGCAGATTATTTCCGGGCGCGCTCGCTTGGTGGATGCGCATACCGTCGATGTGAATGGCAAGAACTATTCAGCAGAGAGAATTGTGGTAGCAACCGGAGGCTGGCCACGTAAGCCTAGTTTTAAAGGGGCGGAGCACGTCCTGACTTCGAACGAATTCTTTTTTTTGAATGACCTGCCTGAAACCGCCGTTATGCAAGGTGGAGGTTATATCGCAGTTGAATTAGCTGGCATATTACAGGGCCTTGGCGTTGACATGACCTTGGTTACGCGCGGACCACAGATACTCAGAGGCTTTGATCAGGATGTAGTTGAATTTGTCACAGAGCAGATTCAAAACAAGGGTGTCAAGGTCGTGCTAAATAACAATATCGAGCAAGTCGATGAGTTAGAAGGTGGAGACTTTCGAGTTAGTTTGACCTCAGGCGACACCTTAAACACAGGAAAGATATTTTCGGCCATTGGACGAATACCTAAAACCAACGACTTAGGCTTAGAGAATGCAGGTGTTCAATGCGCAGCGTCTGGGGCGATTCTTGTAAATGATCATTACCAAACGAATATCCCGAGCATTTATGCGATCGGCGACGTAATTGATCGCGTCCAACTCACGCCGGTGGCGTTGGCTGAGGGAATGTACCTTGCGAACTACTTCTTTGCTGATTCTGTTGCACAGCCTGTAGATTATTCCAACATTCCTACTGCAGTCTTCTGCCAACCCAATATTGGAACAGTTGGCCTCACTGAAGAAGAGGCGCGACAAGAATTTGATGATGTCGATGTCTACGTTTCCAGCTTTAAGCCAATGAAACATACAATGTCGGGCCGTAACGAGCGCAGTATGATGAAGTTGGTTGTAGCGACAAAAAGCGATCGGGTTGTTGGAGCGCACATGGTCGGCCCTGAGGCAGGCGAGATTATTCAAGGTATTGCCGTCGCTATTAAGGTTGGTGCTACAAAGTCTCAGTTCGATACGACGATAGGTATTCATCCGACAGCAGCGGAAGAGTTTGTCACAATGCGTCAAGCAAGAGACTGAGCGAGGCGTTTAATAAAGCGCTTAGCGGTATTACCAAAAACTTGTATACTCGCGCTTTGCATTTTTTCTAGGAGTTAGTTTTGAGTTCGGTAGAATTACAGAAGCGTGTTCTTTCAGGGATGCGGCCTACAGGTAAGCTACATATGGGCCATTACCACGGTGTACTGAAGAACTGGGTCGAGCTACAGCACGACTACGAATGCTTCTTTTTTGTTGCCGACTGGCACGCACTTACAACCCACTACGAAGCACCATACGATATTGAGCAAAGTGTGTGGGATATGGTGATTGACTGGCTCGCCGCTGGCATTAATCCAAGTTCTGCGACGATGTTTGTCCAGTCTCATGTTCCTGAGCATGCAGAGTTGCATTTATTGCTGTCAATGATGACGCCGCTCGGTTGGCTTGAGCGTGTGCCTAGTTACAAAGATCAGCAAGAAAAGCTTAAAGAGCGTGACCTTGCTACTTATGGCTTCCTTGGTTATCCGCTACTTCAAAGTGCTGATATTTTGGTTTATCGAGCGGGGCTCGTGCCCGTCGGTGCAGACCAGGTCGCACATGTCGAATTGACGCGTGAAGTCGCTCGGCGTTTCAACCACCTCTACGGAAAAGATCCGGGTTTTGAAGAGCAGGCAGAGGCGGCTATTGTAAAAATGGGTAAGAAGAGCGCTAAGCTTTACCGAAATTTGCAGAAGCGCTTCCAAGAGCAGGGTGATGATGAAGCTTTAGAGACAGCGCGCGCGCTAATTAGAGACCAGCAAAACATTACGATCAGCGATCGTGAGCGCCTGTTTGGCTATATTGAAGGCGGTGGTAAAGTGGTACTCCCTGAGCCGCAAGCCTTGCTGACGAAGGCATCAAAAATGCCAGGGCTTGATGGGCAAAAAATGTCAAAGTCATATGGTAATACGATAGCCTTGCGAGAGGAGCCAGAAATCGTTGAGCAAAAAATCCGTACAATGCAGACAGACCCCCAGCGCGTGCGCTTAAGTGATCCCGGTGATCCAGATAAGTGTCCCGTATGGAAACTGCATGAAGTCTACTCAGATGATTCAACGAAAGAGTGGGCACAAACAGGTTGCAAGAGCGCTGGGATTGGGTGTCTTGATTGTAAGAAGCCGGTTATCGAGGCCGTTCTCGCTGAACAGAAGCCCATCCGAGAGCGAGCGAAACAATATGAAGAAAACCCGGATTTGGTGAAAAGTATCATTGTAGAGGGGCGTGAACGGGCGCGGGATGCGGCCAAAGATACCCTGGAAGAAGTTCGACAGGTTATGGGGCTTTCTTTTGGCAGTTAAGGGCTAAGCGGTCTCTGATACCGCACTCGGAAAAAGCTATGGTAGCGGAGTCTTCTAAATTATCATTAGGAAAATCGACGGGCGGGCCAGTCGCTGGACAGTCGACGGATACTAGCGGTGTTCAGCAAGACTTGCCGTTAGCCTTTGTTGATGGAAAGCCGGTTACTGCAATCCCGCAAGATCTATACATTCCCCCTGATGCGCTTTCGGTAATCTTGCAAGCGTTTGAAGGGCCGCTCGACCTGCTCTTATACCTAATTCGCAAGCAGAACATGGATATTCTAAATATCGATGTTTGTGAGATCACGCGCCAGTATATGAAGTACATCGAGGCTGCCCGTTCTATGAAGTTTGAGCTCGCTGCGGAGTATTTGTTGATGGCAGCAATGCTAGCCGAGATCAAATCAAGAATGCTACTTCCCAAGCCCAAAGCAGAAGATGGTGAAGAGATTGATCCACGGGCAGAACTAATTCGTCGCCTTCAGCAATATGAGCGTTATAAACAGGCAGCCGAAGACATCAATGCGCTGCCTCGTTTTGACCAAGATTACTTTTCTACGCGCGTTGAGGCTCAGATTGATGCGCAAGCGAATGAAGGTCCTGATGTGAGCTTGGATGACCTGATGATTGCCTTGAAAGGAGTCTTAGAAAGGTCGGATCATTTTTCAAGCCATCATATAGAGCGCGAAACGCTCTCAACTCGTGAGCGAATGTCCTCTATCCTCAGTGCACTCTCTGATGTTGCTTATCAGCCATTCGAAGAGTTCTTTCTTCCAGAGGAAGGTCGCCAAGGGGTTGTCGTTACTTTTCTGGCGATTATGGAGCTAGTAAAAGAGCAGTTACTTGAGCTAATTCAAGTTAACACCTTTGGCGCAATTCATGTTCGGGCGCGCATGGCTTCATAGCTTTTTTGTTTAGAATCAAGGGTAGCCTAAGACGGCATGAGTGATCAGCATAGAACAAACTCAACAAATGAGAATGAACATTCAAGCGAGAATGTGGGTATCGACGCGCCCATTGATGGCAAATCTGTTTTTTCTTCGACTCAGTTAAAGAATATCGTCGAAGCGCTTGTTATGGCGAGCGACAAGCCCTTAAGTCTCGAAAAACTCCATGCGCTGTTTGAGCTGCGTGAGCAACCATCTAAGAGTCAAATTAAAGATGCTATTGCTCAGTTACAAATGGACTACGCGGGTAGGGGGGTTCAGCTCGTGCAAGTAGCTAGCGGGTATCGATTTCAGTCTGTGTCTGATGTTTCGCGCTATGTTGCTAGATTATGGGAAGAAAGGCCGCAACGCTATTCGCGCGCGTTGCTCGAGACGCTTGCATTAATTGCGTATCGTCAGCCAATAACTAGAGGCGAGATCGAAGAGGTAAGAGGCGTTGCGGTAAGTTCGCACATCATTAAAACGTTGTTGGAGCGACAATGGATAAAAGTGGTTGGGCATCGAGAGGTCCCGGGTCGGCCTGCAATATATGCAACGACGAGACAGTTTTTGGATTATTTTAACCTGCGCAGCCTCGAGCAACTGCCTCCTCTGAGTGAAATGCGAGATATTGATGCGATTGCGCGCGAAGTGTCTGAGCAGCTAGAGCTGGGTGGTTTTAACGGGGAGGGCGAAGGCAATCGCGATGAACGCCAAGAATCAGAGGTTGCATCGATTGAAAGCGACGCGTCTAGCGACCATGACGATCTCTTGGGGGCCACGAAAGATCAGTAGCAACTGATTCGCACATCTATTTCTCTAGTCCGGTTATGTGGCGTATTTTGTCGATGCTTTCTTGGTATTCTGACGCGAGCTCCGAATCGGCCACTATGCCTCCTCCCGCCCAACAATATAGCGTGTTATTCAGTACTTCTGCAGTTCGTATCAGGATGTTAGAGTCGAAGTTACCACGATAATCCCAATAAAAAACAGATCCGCAGTAGTAGCGACGCGGGTGCACCTCAAGCTCATCGATAATTTCCATTGCTCTCTTTTTGGGCGCGCCGGTGATCGAACCGCCCGGGAAAACGGCGCAAAACGCCTCAAACTCCGATATGCCGCTACTGAGTGAAGAGGATATTGTGCTGACGAGATGGTGAACGTTCTCATAGCTTTCTATTTCAAAAAGCTTGGGCACTTTTACGCTATTAAGCTCAGAAACCTTGCTCATGTCGTTGCGAAGCAAGTCGACGATCATTAGATTCTCCGCTCTATTTTTCGCGTTTAGCAGTAACGCTCGCTCGCAATCGGTGATTTCGCCGTTGCTTTTAACTGTACCTTTTATAGGTTTGCTGACTAACTGCCGGTGATTACTTTCGATAAACTTCTCTGGCGAGAAAGAAAGTAGATAATTATCTCGGCTTATTTGAATAAAAGCGCAATAGTTTGCTTGTGAGTTATCTACTCCGTTAAAAAAAATATCGATTAGATCCATCTTGCTTACGTCGCACGGTGCTTCAAATCGCTGGGTTAGGTTTGCTTGGTAACAGTCGCCTGCCAAAATGTAGCTTTGCAACTTCGTGAATGCGTCTGCATATCGGTTAAAGTCTTGTGACTTAACCCAGTCGAAGTCTGCAAGCCGTTTATAAGAGCGCGAAACGGTATGCGTAGTATTAGTATTAATATTTGTATTCACTAGCTCTAGTATTGTTTGCTCAATTTCTTCGCTGCATTCGTCAGAAAAAACGAAGATACCTTTGCCGCTGTTATGGCAATAGGTGTAACTCCATGTGTAGTAGCCAAAGAAGTCTAGACCTTCGCTATAGCTCTTTGCGCCAATCCATCCTTTGAGAAAAGGGAGTTCGGCAAGGTGTCCTTCGCTTGTTGTGTCTAATCTCGGTGGGAGTGCGAGCTTCGTGCTATTGCATTCAATATGAAGAGGCAGCCCAGAGTAGATACTCTGGGCTGCCTCTTCATATTGAATGCAATA
>NZ_LWFU01000480.1:0-4698 GCF_001635135.1 Oleiphilus sp. HI0080 | reverse complement strand
CTTCGATCTTCACCCTTACCATATCGGGTCAAATGCAGGATACCACTACCCATCGACATTCATTACTGCTGAGCGTGAAAGACTTTTAACCATAACCCCGCTGTTTTCACAAAATCCAACACTCGACAACTTAAAAAAACTAAAAAGCGAGCGCATTGACCTATTTATATGCAACAGGCTGGTATGCCAGTTTTATCTTGATCAGTATGCTCCGATGTTTCAAAGCATTGACTATATTCCAAAAGAAGTGGGGGCTAACAAGACCTTCCACGTCGGCTTTACTCGCAAGAGGGCCGGTGCCTCAGAGCTGCGTGACCAATTTAATGTTGCTTTAGATGATGCCATTACGTCAGGCCTGCTCGAAGAGGCCTATATGCAATACGGAGTCAAAGAAGAAGTAAACCGACTGGGTTCACAAGGGGCAAAAGACCGAGTCATTCAATAACGAATAACCTGACGTTCAATCGGCTCGTTCTTGGTTGCAGTCAACATTCAACATTTAACATAGGCACCTTATCGATCACCCTCAAAAAAGAGCCTTTAATCTATCTCAGTGTGTGTCCTTAAAATCGTCTAGGTAATTCTTTGGGGGTGGAGCCCAGGACGTATGGCTTGAGTCGTGTCTATCCTCTCGACCGAGTTTCATCGACTCTTTAAGTAATTCTTCTAGCTTTATAAATAGCAAACGATAGTGCTGAATCATGGTGCTATCGCCTTGAGTTTTTTGCCACATGTCGTAGAGCTGCGGGTCGTGTTTTTGCTCAGTGTCGACGTAATTTTCTTTTAGCTGCTCAACATGAAACGGGTGAAAACCTAGCTCGGTCATGGCCTTCCCTCCAAGCTCGAGTGCGGAATAAAAGCTCTCAAAAATCACGTGATCTGCGCCATTGAAACGCAACGCGTATGCGTCTCTTCGATCATAGGCCCGAGCGAGAATTTTCACATGCGGGTAGGTCTGTTTTACGTGTTTCACGAGCTCTATGGCACGCTCTGACTCGTCGATCGCGACAATGAACAAAGTGGCGCTTTCTATTCCTGCCGTATGCAAAAGATCCGGATGCATTGCATCACCATAGTAGCTTTTGATGCCAATGTTTCTAACCAGGTCTATTTGGTCAACGCTGCGGTCTAACACTACGGTTGGAATACCGTTGGATGTGAGTAAACGATTCACAACTTGTCCAAAGCGCCCGATGCCCGCAATGAGCACTGGTGCGATTTCGTCAATGGTATCCTCTGTTTGAGAAGCATTGGTTGAGGCTTCAAAACGCGGCACGATGAGCTTATCGAACAGAATGAATAACAGAGGTGTGAAGAACATTGATAAAGCAACAACGAGCGCAAGCAACTTAGAAATACTGTCAGGCAGCACTGCGTTCTGAACACTAAAACTAAGCAATACAAAGCCAAACTCACCGGCCTGCGCAAGGCTGAGTGAAAACAACCAACGATCACTATTGCGTATCTTAAAGATACGAGCAAGCACATAAAGAATGGCCATTTTTGACAGCATCAAGCCTAGTGTGAGCGCAATAACGACAACCCACTGATTCGCAAATAACCCGAAGTCGATACCAGCGCCTACCGTGATAAAAAATAAACCGAGCAATAAGCCCTTGAAAGGTTCAACGGTGCTTTCTAGCTCATGTCTAAACTCGCTGTTGGCGAGCACAACGCCCGCCAAAAAAGTGCCTAGCGCTGGAGATAACCCCACCAAACTCATGATGGCAGCAATACCGATCACCAATAACAGAGCACAAGCGGTGAATATTTCACGTAAACCCGATGCGGCAACGAACCTAAACACTGGACGGCTCGCAAAGTGACCACCAATGACCACTATCGCAATCGCGGCGAGAACGACCAAGGCATATTGCCAGCCAGGTAGACCCTCAACCAGGCTGTAACTATGGTGAGTTTGGTGCGCGGAGCCCATATCTCCAGAAAGCGCACTGAGCGCTAACAAAGGGATAAGCGCAAGCATGGGAATCACGGCGATGTCTTGGAATAAGAGGACGGAGAATGCACTTTTCCCACCCTCTGTTCCGCTCAAGCCTTTCTCATTAAAGGTTTGCAGAACGATCGCGGTCGAAGACAAACTAAAGATCAAACC
Organism: Oleiphilus sp. HI0080; assembly: GCF_001635135.1. Taxonomy (NCBI): domain Bacteria; kingdom Pseudomonadati; phylum Pseudomonadota; class Gammaproteobacteria; order Oceanospirillales; family Oleiphilaceae; genus Oleiphilus; species Oleiphilus sp. HI0080. Next base: position 2,585 of record NZ_LWFU01000480.1, on the reverse strand, counting down.
AATGGCTAAGGCGTAAGTCCATTGATCAACAAACAAAGAGGCAATGCCTGCGATAAGGGCAACGCTCAGCCCCACTTGAAGCCCTCCCAAACCCAAAAGTTTGTTGCGCATTTGCCACAGCATTTTCGGCTCAAGTTCGAGACCAACAAGAAACAACATCATCACCACGCCAAACTCGGCGAAATGTTGGATCGTCTGCGTCTCTTGACCAACCAAGCCGGTGATGGGGCCAATCACCACTCCAGCAATCAAATACCCAAGTACAGAACCCAACCCCAAGCGCTTAGCAATAGGCACCGCAATAACGGCCGCAATCAAATAGATACTGGCCTGAATAAAATACTCCGTCATCGCTGAGCCTCACTTTCTTGGAAATAGTCGTTGCTTAGGGCGTAATGACCCAGCGATGTATGATCTAGTTGCCCCTTTTGTATCGCCTGAATCAAGGTTTTGGCCTGTTTGATATGGCCGTCGATTCGCAGCTCTTCGTGCGCTGTTCTCGATCCAAACAAGACGAACGGCGGCAGGTAATGCATCTGACATAGATGCGCCATTTGTTCGAATGGACGGAGCAATTCGCGCAATGGGTACTGATTCAAGCCTTCAGTTTGATACGCATCTTGTTGCGCTCCTGCGCTCGTCATAATAAGTACGCTTTTGTTCTTCAACTGATCGCCGGCCTTGCCGTATGCGAAACCATACTCAAGCACAAGGTCTTGCCACTCTTTGATCATTGCCGGCGACGAATACCAATACATTGGAAACTGAAAAACGATGATGTCATGAGCGAGCAGTCGCTGCTGCTCTTTCTCTACATCGATGCGAAAACGCGGATATTCAGCATATAGGTCAACGGTCGTGACGCGCTCTATACTTGAAAGGGCAGAGAACAGAGGCATGTTTACCTCCGAGTCACTTTGCGCAGGATGTGCAAAAAGTACGAGTACTTTCTTCGTCATAGCCATGTCTCTTAGATACTATCTTTTTCTAGCCCAGCGACGCTCAGCACGGCATGCTTCGCAGTTAAACAGACACGCTGTGCGTTGTATTCGTTTTGAGGCACTTACGATAATTGAATAATCGCAAAGTAGTGAAAGCCTTGTTCTGATTCATACACATCGTAGTAGGTGCCGATGTAAAAGTCTTTTCACAGTTAGGGTATGTCGCGCAAGATGTTGAGCGCAAATAAGATAACGACGCGAGCATCTCGGAGTAAGAAGAGAGGGAGCAATAGTTGAGTGAGGCACCGACGATGCGAGATCAAGCTATGAAAGGTGATTAAAGTGCTGCAAAAAACGAAACCGGCTAGGCTTGACGCATGAATAACGCACCTCCTTTTCGACAACAACTCACCTCCTTTTGACAACTAAGCCTCGTTTGTCCTGAGCGCTGCCGTTCGAAGCTAGCCGCTGAAACTCACTACGTAACAAATTATGCCCGATCGCTTATTTTAGATCGCGATACAGTGAGTCGTCCTCAGGATTGGGTCTGGTTTTAAAGCGCTTGTGCATCCAAAGATATTGCTCAGGAGCGAGCATGATCATGTCCTCTACCTTGCTATTCAGCTTTGTCATATCCTGCCTGTCATCTCCTGACGGAAAGCCGTCGATACCTGGCGTAATCTTGATGGTATAGCCATTCGGCGATGAAATAGACTGGATAAACACAGCTTCGCAATCACTGTTACGCATAAACATAATTGGGCCAGTCGTAGTCGCCGTTTCTGCAACATCAAAAAAGGGCACAAATATACTTCTATTGAGGCCGTAATCCTGATCGGGGAGATATAAAGTCAACTCGCCATCATCAAGGGCCTGAAACATCCCTTTTACATCTCGCTTGTTGATCATGTATTTATTAGAGCGCGCTCTGCCGTGATATTGCAGATATTCCATCAGATCATTATTGTGTTTTCGATAAAAAGCCACGCAGGGTTGCTTGAACCCAAGAGCCCGACATGCAAATTCTAAGCTCAGACAATGAATCGCAATACCGAAAATGCCCTTCCCTCTTTTGCGAATGGCCGCTATATGTTCGAATCCTTCAAACGTCACCAAGCGTTTAACACGCCAATCAGGCCACCACCATCCCATAACGGTTTCCAACACCGCCATCCCCGAGGCAGCGATGTTGTCGCTCAACAGTTGTTCCCGTTGTTTTTCACTTAAATGAGGAAAGCAAAGTTCTAAATTTCGACGAGCAATTGCGATGCGTTTTTTACCTAGCAGCGCCATGATTTTACCCAAGCCAGCGCCAACAAATCGCACGACTCGATATGGAAGACAGGTCAACAAGAATAAAAAGATAAAGCCTAACCACACAAGCCAAAACCTAGGGCCCAGAAATCGCAATTCAAATTTAGGAGCATCTATTTTTTGCACTGTCACACCCACTATCACACCATAGTTACTTGGAAAAAAACGCATCTGAACTATGGGCAAAATAATACTTCAGGTTATGAAATCATCTCAACGGGGTGTGTAATTGCGACACATGGATGTAGTCAGGCAAGAGGGAGGGCATGGACATCGAGCGCGCTTTTCATGCTCAATATAACCCTTTTATATAGGGGCCGGTTCGATATA
>NZ_LWFU01000479.1:0-2443 GCF_001635135.1 Oleiphilus sp. HI0080 | reverse complement strand
GATCGCATTTTTTCCCGATCTTTATACAACGCGCCGGTATGCTGCTTTTTATCAACGACTTCTGTAGGCCTAACACCTTTGCCAAATAGGTCTGTAGCAAACACCGCGTAGCCGAGCTCGTGCAGCATCTCGCTTCGCTTGATTTCGTAATCAGTAAGCCCATCCCAATCATGGATTAAGTAAACGAGCGGTGCAGAGTCATCTTTTCCAGGCACATAATAGCCTTCGTAGATTTCGCCAACGGCTTCAAAATCGACATTCTTACCACTGTGTTTCATGCCATGACCGTCCGCGTGCGCAATCGCGCTTAGAGACAAACTCATTACTAAAACAGAAACGAGACGCGCCCCAAATGCGAGAATCTTAGTGTTCACGGTAACCATTTTAACTCTCCTGAATCGAATTTTTTGTGTATTGAACTCGTGTAATTCGAGCGAAAATCTGCCGCCCAAGAGGACAATTACGTCCCGCTAGCGCCTTTGGATTGGCCGTATAGCAAGCGAACCACCAATATAAATGAATTCCACTAAATTACGCACATTTCGTTAAATATCGTGACATTTCTGTGATCCGCATTATTCCAGCCCTGCGTAATCTTCCCCGAGCGCTCTGAAACACATTGTAAAACCGCGATCGACAAACGTCGGTTCCCAAATTATGGCCCTGCACCTTTTACAGAGGTGCTAAACGAAATTACAAAAGGAAACGAATCATGAGCCTTCTATCCGCTAAAGCAAAACTTAAACGTTGGGCACCTGCCCTCGTAATTGGTGCTATCCCGTTCATTACGGCATGCAGTGATAATGAAAACCCTGCACCAGCACAGAATATAGTTGAACTTGTCCAATCAAACGACGATTTCGACACCCTTGAGCAGCTTGTTGTCGATAATGGCCTAGCAGGCACCCTCGCCTCTGACGGTCCATTCACCGTGTTCGCTCCAACAGACGAAGCATTTGCCGCCGTTTCAAGCGTGCTTTCTACTCTCACTCCGGCGCAAGTGGTTGAAGTGCTTCAATACCATGTTCTGGCAGGTGAAGTTTTGGCGACAGCAGCAATCGACATCGCTGGCGGCTCTGGGGATAAAACCGTAGCAACGGTAAACGGTTCTGACAGCAAGATTGCGCTCTCGCTCTCCGGTTCAGATTTATACGTCAACACGTCTAGAGTGACGTCTCCAAACATACTCGCGACCAACGGAGTCGTTCATGTGATCGATAAAGTATTGATTCCACCGAGCCTCACTGAGGATCGTTCCAACGAATCGATTACCGTAGAAGCGATCGCGATTGCAAACCCCGATACGCAAACTCTTGAAGATGCCTACGTCGCAGTCGGCCTGACAGGTGCGCTCGCGGCAACCGGTCCTTTCACTGTATTTGCACCGAACAATTCAGCGTTTGCGGATCTTTTAGCTGCGCAAAATGCAACCGACCTAAACGATTTGGTCACGAAGCTTGGTGGAGCCGCTGCAGTTGCTGAGATCATTAAACAGCACGTAGTACCAGGAGCAGCGATCGATTCTTTAAGCGCTTATGCAGCGAACGGTGGACAAGTGGACACGCTACGAATGAACACGGCGCTTCCTGTGACGATCGAAGACGGTGTCTTAAAAGTGGCTGGTTCCTCAGTGATCGCGACCGACGTTTACGGTAGCAATGGTGTTATCCACATCATCGATACTGTGATTGCTTCGGGCACAATCGACACCACGCCATAAGGCTTCTCTCCGCTTAGTCGTAGAGCTAAGAATAAGTGTTGGGCCGGCTGTTTCAGCCGGCCTTTTTTATGCCCGCTCTATTTACACACAGAGAATACCCGCAGACCAACACCCGTAGACCATGCCCAACTTAGCAAGGGTTTACATTTTCGCGGTGAATTCAGCTGCGTTTTCGACTATAGTTCGCGCCAAATTTTTATTTGATACTTTTTGGTAGCGAGCATGAACAAAACCTACATCAGCGCACAGCAATTGCTGGAAGATTCCTTCAACTTAGCAATCCAAATCTACGAAAGCGGATTTCGTCCTGACTACATAGTTGGTGTTTGGCGCGGCGGCGCACCCGTAGGTATTGCGGTTCAAGAGATGTTTGATGTACTTGGTGTTCATTGTGACCACATCGCAATCCGAACATCTAGTTACACCGGTATTGGTGAGCGATCAAAGCAGGTAAAAGTGCATGGCCTAACCTACCTGATTAACCGAGTTGAAAGTGAACAGAATCTACTCATTGTTGACGACGTGCATGACAGCGGCCTAAGCATCCACCAGACGATTGTTGATCTCACAGAGCGCTGCAAGAAAAACACGCCAACCATCAAAGTGGCAACGCCGTACTACAAACCAAAAAACAACAAAACCCAGCGCGTACCAGATTACTTTTTATATGAAAGCGACGAATGGTTAGTCTTCCCGCACGAACTGGAAGGTTTAACTAAAGAA
>NZ_LWFU01000478.1:0-848 GCF_001635135.1 Oleiphilus sp. HI0080 | reverse complement strand
GGAAGTGCTCTCTCGTCGCTTTGGATTGCGCGGTTATAAAATGAGTACTTTGGAAGAAGTCGGTAGTGAAATTGGTTTAACGCGCGAGCGTGTACGCCAGATTCAAGTAGAGGCTTTGAAGCGTCTGCGCGACATTTTGGAGAAGCAGGGTCTTAGTGGCGACATGCTCTTCAAGTAAGCAAATTTTCGTTATTGAAACCGCCCGCTGACTTGTTCATCGGGCGGTTTTTTATTCCCCGGTTTTCTCTTTAAACTCGCATAAATCCTCAATGATGCAGCTTTGACAGCGTGGTTTGCGTGCAACACAGGTGTATCGACCATGAAGAATCAGCCAGTGGTGTGCGTCTACTAAAAACTCCTTAGGTATCAAGCGAACGAGTCGTTTTTCCACTTCCAGCACGTTTTTTCCAGGCGCAATCTTGGTGCGATTTGCGACGCGGAAAATATGTGTGTCAACGGCCATGGTTGGATGCCCAAATGCCGTGTTGAGAACCACGTTGGCGGTTTTTCTACCAACACCGGGAAGAGCCTCAAGTGCAGTGCGATCTTCGGGTATTTGGGAGTTGTGTAGTTCCACCAGCATTTTGCAGGTCTTGATAACGTTTTCGGCTTTGGTGTTGAACAATCCGATTGTCTTTATATATTCCTTCAAGCCATCTACACCTAGCTCCGCCATCTTTGAGGGGGTGTCTGCTACGGTAAATAGTTTGTCGGTTGCCTTGTTGACGCCTTTGTCCGTTGCCTGAGCAGATAAGATGACCGCAATCAGTAATTCGAACGGGTTTGAGAAATTTAGTTCCGTTTCCGGCTTTGGGTTTTCATTTTTGAAGCGAGTGAAGATCTCGGTG
>NZ_LWFU01000477.1:0-1913 GCF_001635135.1 Oleiphilus sp. HI0080 | reverse complement strand
TTTTCTCTTGTCGCTCAGATCTTCTTTTCGAAAATTCTCGCTCACTCGCCTGAAAGCTGACATAGATAGGATCTGACAAGACCAAATTCGCTAAAACAGTAGAGGGAGAAATAAAGTCACCTTTACTAACATTCGCCTGACTTAAGACCCCATCTGTCGGTGCGTGAATCGATGCATAATCCAGGTTGAGCGTCGCGGCTTTAAGTGCGGCTTTCGAGGATTGCAGTGCCGCTTCCGCTTGTAACTTTTTACTCAACAACTGATCCATCTGCGACTGACTAATGGTTCCCTTGCCGATCAACTCGTTTCCACGGCCATAATTTCGAGTGGATTCATCAAGCGCTGCCTGATCTGCAGCCAGCTTTGCTTTCGCTTTTGCAACTTCCGCCTGAAGAGTGTCTTTATCCAGTTCGAATAGCAGGTCACCCGCTTTCACTCGCGCGCCGTCGGCAACATGTTGCTCCACCAAATATCCACTCACACGCGCTTGGATTTTAACGTCTTCCTTTGGCTCTGTTATCCCTACAAATTCGTTGCTGTTCACAATCGATTCAAATTCAGCCGAATAAACGCTTACTTTCGGTAAAGGTGCATTTGCAGCCTGTTCTGCGGGCTTTTCAGAGCAAGCAGCAAGCAAAAATGAAACGCATATAGAGAGAATGAGATGACTCGATTTCATATTAAAATCCGTGAGATTGATCAATTTTAAACCCGACGCCGATGTTCGTATTCCATCACATGGCGCTTTCCGTCACAGAGAATATAACCCGTTTACTCCAAAGTCTACGGACTCTTGCGATTTACACCTCGTTCGCAGAAAACAACGCAATGCGGAATCGAAACAAACGCGCTATCATGATTGTTCCAACGTTAAGATTTTTCTCTCTTCCACTTTTTTCTGAGTCAAAAACGTCATGTTAGAACGCATCAAAACAATCTTCCTAATGAGTATGATCGCGGCCAGCGTAAGCGCCGACCAGCAGACAGATCTGCCCTCCGAATCAGAGGCCAATCAAACATTAACCGTATACAAATCGCCTAGCTGCGGGTGCTGCGGAGCGTGGGTTGAGCATTTAATAAAGTCGGGAATAACCGTGTCGACGTTAGAAGATGCAGACATGGCATCCATTAAGAACCGCTTCGATCTTCCAAGCGAAGCGCGCTCATGCCACACAGCGGTAAAGGGCGACTATTTCTTTGAAGGCCATGTGCCACCAGCACTCGTACATTCATTCATACAAAACCCACCCGACGGCGCCAAGGGGCTCATCGTGCCAGGCATGCCAATAGGCAGTGCCGGCATGGAGGATGGGGATCGTTTTCAACCATACAAGGTGTGGCTAATGCGCACCGACGGCGAGTTCGAAGAGTATGCTTCCATCGACACCTACCGCGAACAGTTTTAATATAAAGTTTCGATAAGCGTTAAGTCCTTTGCGTTATCGATTTACAGAATAGACCTACAGAATCTGGAACAAACAATATGCATCACGAATATCTGGGCCCCCTCGCGTTATTGGTTGGAACATGGACCGGAGATAAAGGTATCGACACCTCTCCAGAACCAGATGGTACCGAGATCAATTACTTTAGAGAAACTGTGACATACACGCCTATTGGCGACGTCGACAATGCAGAAGAACAAGAGCTCGTTGGTGTTCATTACCATCAGGTCGTGCATCGCATCCGAGATAGCAAGCATTTGCATGATCAGTGTGGTTATTGGATGTGGGACAAAGCCAATCAAAAAGTCATACACAATTTGTCGATTCCTCGCGGCGTTTCAGTGGTACTCGAGGGCGACGTTGAGGAAGTCGATGGCGGCTATATTCTGCGTTTAAGAGGGAGAGACAATGAGGGAAAAATTGCTCAGAGCGAGTTCATGAAAGCAAAGGCCCGAACCACCTCAATGA
>NZ_LWFU01000476.1:0-1637 GCF_001635135.1 Oleiphilus sp. HI0080 | reverse complement strand
TAACCCAAGACAATGCAGCGCAAATTAAGATCATGCAGCTTGAAAATATCTATTTTGATACCGAAGATCTGACGCTTCATAAGAATAAAGTGGCTTTGCGGATTCGAAAAAAAGGCGTTGCGCCTAATACCCGTTATATCCAAACGCTTAAAACCGCAGGCAAAAGCGTGAATGGCGTTTCGCAGCGGGGAGAATGGGAATGGGAATTAGCGAAGCCTATTTTGAGCACTAAAGCGTTGGAGTCGCTCGATGTTTGGACTGCACAGTTACATGCTACCAATTTGCAGTTAAAGCCCGTATTTCGAACCGATTTTCAGCGTACCGCCAAGATTGTTCAATGGGGTGGCCACCACTTCGAGTTAGTCTTGGACGAGGGGGAGATCACCGTTCCGGGTACGAAAAAGGCACAGCCGATACATGAGGTCGAGATTGAGTACCTCGGAAGCGCTAAGGTATGCGAGTCGGTTGAGCTAGATGAACGATCTGATGGGCTGAGCCATAGCGGCAGTGCTGCAAAAGAACCGCATGCAGCTATGCTCGAATTAAGTACAACTCTCTGCCAAAAGCTCCCCTTGCGCGCCGACGATATAAGTAAAGCGCAGCGTGGCTATATTCTGTTTTGTTCGTGACGTTTTAGTATTGCTCTGTTCTTCGCTAAGGGCGGATGGTGGCCGCTTATTTTGGGCATGCACTTAGCCGGTGTTTGTCCTGTTACCGTGCACTTAGACTCTCGGCTGTGCTTGATCTTAAGCAAGAATTGCAATGCTGTAGAAAAATCATCCTCGTCGTTGGTTACTTAGAGAAGAGGGCGCTGCTAGACTGATAAATAAGTTGAATCACTTCATGGCACTTCACGTTTATGGAATTAAGCACTGCCCTTTCGGGTTTACCAGCGTCACTTCAAAAACCTGCACAACAAGCGCTTGAGCGTCTCCAAGAAGCCTCAGAGATATCAACGCTTAGTCAGCGCCAATTTAACTTACTCGTAAAGGGCTTGGGGCTTAGCCCATTCGTCGCTGAGGTGTTGCAGCGAAGGCCCGAGCTGATTGTAAACTTGCTTGATGCAGGTTCTCCGCTTTTTTGTGGGCGCAATGAGTCTCAGATGCGCGAGTTGCTTGCGCCTCAAGTCCAGGCATGTGAAACCGAAGACCAGCTTATGGCGGTGCTTCGGCAATTTCGTAATGCCGAGCAGGCGCGCATTATCTGGCGGGATATGTGTAATCTTGGTGCTCTTGATCCAGCAACTGATCCAGCAACTGATTCAACACTCGATTCCACTTTATCCGAGGCGTCTGCTTTGGCCGATGTCTGCATTCAGCAGGCTGCAGAGTGGCTGCACCGAATGCTGAGCGAGAAGCACGGTGTGCCGCGTGATCGAGAGGGCGGCGAGCAGCAGATGATTGTCCTCGGTATGGGCAAACTTGGCGCGAAAGAGCTGAATGTTTCATCGGATATTGATTTGATCTTCGCCTATCCGGCCAGTGGCGAAACGGACCACCCCAGAAAGCCTATCGACAATCACCAGTTTTTTGCCAAGCTGGGTCAGCGGTTAATACATGTGCTTGATGCGCGAACTGTAGACGGCTTTGTCTATCGCGTAGATATGCGCTTGCGTCCGTATGGCAGTAGCGGTGCGT
>NZ_LWFU01000475.1:0-6579 GCF_001635135.1 Oleiphilus sp. HI0080 | reverse complement strand
AGCCCTGAGGTGCAAATGTATTGGCTACACCAAATCCCTAAAACGAAAAAAGTTCACGCGCCGCGCGTGAATCTCACTTTTCGACAGGTAAAAACACATTAATACGCGCTCGCTGGCGCCAAGCTCAGGTTTCGCCTTGTTCGGTATCAGCCGCTCTAAGCGCATCAAATTTCTGAAGAATAGAACCATACATTGAGCGCACCGGATAATTTCCATGCTTATCCTTCGTTCCGGGGTGCTCGCCAAGAAGTAATTCAAGCGCCTCATCAACATGCTTAACTGTATGTATATGGAAACGACCCGCTTTAATAGCCTCGCGTACCTTGGTGTTGAGCATTAGATTGATTTGATTTGTATCCGGTAAAATAACCGCCTGATCCCCAGTCAAACCAAGAATCTCACAAGCATCAAAAAAGCCTTCGATTTTTTCATTTACACCACCAACCGGTTGTACCTCACCAAACTGGTTAACAGAGCCTGTAACAGCAAAATTTTGCTTGATGGGACGATCACCGAGAGACGACACCAAAGCACACAGTTCACCTAGCGAAGCGCTGTCGCCATCAACCTCACCATAAGACTGCTCAAAAGCGATGCTAGCGGACAAAGGCATCGGCTTGTACTTCGCAAAAAGCGTCGATAAATACGATGACAATATCATCACCCCCTTGGTGTGAATGTTGCCACCAAGACGTGCATTGTGCTCAATATCTACAATATCGCCATCACCAAAATAACAGTTTGCGGTCACCCTATTAGGCATACCAAACTCCGTGCCGCCAACACTCAGCACAGATAAAGCGTTAATCTGACCGACAACTGATCCGCTGACACTCAGAAGTGTCGAGCCGTTGCTCAATGTATGAAACATCTGGTCTTTAATGCGACTGTTGCGCATAAGATTGCTCTCTAGAGCACGCTCCACGTGCGCATTGCGAATCATGTTCGAACCTTGTTCTTTCGCCCAATAGTTGCTCTCCCGCAACAGGTTCGCAATATCCGAAGCATGCAAAGAAAGCTTGCTTTGATCCTCTGCCTGACGCGAACTGTACTCAATCACCCGCGCAATAGCTTTTCGATCTAGATGCAAAAAGCCCTTATCGTGAACAAGACTCGAGATAAATTGCGAATAGTGCTGTTCAGATACAGCCGTTCTCGCCATCTCATTCTCGAAGTCCGCCGTCACCTTGAAGAGTTCCTCAAACTCCGGGTCATAGTGCTGCAACAAAAGATAGGTTTCTCGGTCACCTAGTAGGATCACTTTTACATCCAAAGGGATCGCTTCCGGCTCCAGCGAGATAGTGCCAGACAAAGTAACTTCTTTTTCTAGAGAGTTAATTTGCAAGGCTCGCGCACGAAGGGCGCGTTTAAGCCCATCCCAGACAAAAGGCTGCTCGAGGACTTTTGTTGCATCGATCAGTAAGTATCCACCATTTGCTCGATGCATCGATCCGGGACGAATCAAACTAAAGTCGGTAAAGACGGAACCCTTATAGGTCACGCTCTCTACATAACCAAAAAGGTTGTGATAATTCGGATTCTCTTCAACAACCACCGGCGGGCGGTTGTTTTTATGATGAACCAATACGTTTACCTGATAGCGTCTCGGCAGCTTTTTATCCAGCGTCGCATCCGCGAGAGCGCTCTGCTCATCCCGCTCCTCAAGAAAAATATCTAGATTCTCGACCATGTCCTTTTGCAGAGCCTGGAGATAGCTAACGACATTGGGTAGCTTTTTGTATTTCTCCAAGAGGTTATCAACGTGATGCTTCGAGACTCCTATGATCATCTCTTCATTCAGCTGCTCTTGTTTATCAACAAACTCCTGCTCCCAAGCAGCCATCTTCCGAATCGTGTTGCGCAGTTTGACTTCAAGCTTATTGATTATCTCATCGAACTTGTCCTGCTCGTCTTGCGACAAGCTATCAAAGGTTTCGGCCGTATGAGGTTCCTCACCATTTAATGCTGTGAGGCGATAGCCGCCCGGCGTAGTGATACTCAACTGAACCGACTTTCTGCGCGCCTGCTTGGCAAGTTTTTCTAATGCCTCTTCCTGAATCTCGGCATATTCGGTTTTAAGCTTATCGGCTCGTTCGTAGTAACTCTCATTATCGAAGGCTTGAGGGATCGCCTTGGTAAGGCGCGTCATCAACGCCTCCATGTCACGCTTCAACTGAATGCCCTGCCCGACAGGCAGCTGCAACATCGTTGGGTTTCTAGGCTCCTCGAAATTCACCACATAACACCAGTCAGAGACATCATGCTTCGGCGTGATCTGTCGCTTTAAATAACGCAACATCATGGTTCGTTTGCCGAGCCCTGTCCGACCAATAGCATAGATGTTGTAGCCACTTCCGGGCATTGCCATCGCAAAACGCACCGCTTCTTGCGCACGCTCTTGACCAACGATTTCCTCCAAAGGCTCTAAAGACTTGGTGGAGGCACCTGAGATGCTTGACGGTACGCACTCAGCATACACATCAGAATGGATAAGTTTTTTCACTACGCAACCTTACTCAATGCTTCGAGAGTCGTCATTTTGAAGAGTAGCCTTCACTGTGCACCAAATTATCGAACGGCGCAAAACCACACCGATATTATTAAAGAACATTAAGCTATCGCCGATAAAATAACCATCACGATCAATATTCGACGCACTATGTTTATCGAACGCTTTGCACCCCAGATACGAAAAAGCTTGGTTCCCGCTAGAAGCCGAGTCCCCAATATGGAAAACAACACAAAAAAAGGAAACCCCTTTGCCGATCGCCGTCGGTCAAGCGATCGTAGAAAAAAGGCGCTCGTAATAAGTTTTGCTGATAGAAGGAAGAGTCATGACAGAAGAAAGAAGGCACCCATGAGGGGCACACCTTCGGAAGCGAAAAAAGAGCTCGGACAACACATTGATATCATTGTTTGAGACCAGCGCATGCAACGGTTGTTTTTACAACTGTCAGCCATTAAGCTCACACCATTCAAGTTAGATGTGATGTTAGGGATGCACTCACCAAGTATTATCAACTGGGTCGAAAAGCGTATCAAGCGCAGACACAAGGCGCCAGGATTGCGCTGCAAGCTTGCTTTTACCGGGCTAACCAGTTGGCTAAAACCCACGCTTACAGTGCAGTGCGTTGATATCAATCGTTATGGCATGGCAGGCTTCATAAGCGTCCCAGTAAAAGAGGGTGCGGTCGTTTCGTTGAGCTTCAAGGGCAAGTACATTGTTCAGTCTAATGTTAAAGCAACCGTTAGCTCTTGCGCTGCGTCGTCACAGGGTTATCGAGTTAGCCTTGTTTTTTGCTATGCAACCGACACAAAACACTATAACCGTCGAGTAGATAACGCCCTTTCTCGCATAGAACGAATATACTCAAAACAATAATCAGCAAACGAGCAACCCAAAAGATGGCAACGGACTTCGAAAGTGTAAAGCTTGCTGTAGAGGATAAGATCAGTTTTGTTAAGCGTTGCGGCTTGCAGCTTTTGTCTGCTGAGAATGGCGCAGTCACATGTTTAATGCCCGGCAAGGGCAACGAAAACCATCTTGGTGCCATGTACGCCGGCGCACTGTTCACGCTTGCGGAAATACCCGGCGGCGCGCTTTGGCTTGCTAATTTTGATATTGCCAAATGCTATCCGATTTTAAAAAGCTTCCGAATTGATTATTTAAAGCCCGCAATGGGCGATATCACCTTCAGCGTCTCCCTCACTCCGGATGAAATTGCAGATTTCCAGCAAAGGTGCGCAGCAGAAGGAAAAGTCGAGTTTGAACTGGCTGGCGATTTAAAAGATCATAGCGGTCAAATTGTCGCGAGAAGCGTTGGCACCTATCAGTTGCGCAAGCACTGATCACCACTAGTTAGGTTTTCAGCAAATGCCAGGGAATGCCTCAAGGAACACCATTACGGGCTTGGTACTGCTCGTAATGTTGGGATGCAGTGTTTGGGCGACAGATAACACCTTTAATTCTCATACATTTGAGTATTCATCCTACTTTGACCGTGAAAACCTTGCCTTACAGCATGTTCTAGAACTGCCAGACCAAAAGTGGAAACCTTTCGCCGGCAACTATTACCAGGTTTCATTGACGAATGACGAGTTCTGGGAGCTCGATGATTACCCTATACTCTGGGTAAAAATCGAAATACCAAAACGGATCAAGCAAGACAGATTATTACTTGAGGTCGTCCCAAACACAGGTGTAGATGGATTACTTGTGCAGAATATTCAAGGTCGCTGGCAATGGATCAGCGCGGAAGGACGCCAACTAAACAACCCCAACTCTTTACCTACTACCTACCTAACCTTTTCCATCGACCCAACAACAGAAACGAAAATCGCCTATCTCAAACTGAATACGAGCCAAGTTTATAACTTTAGCATTGATGTATACGAGCCCTCGGCCTGGGTTTGGGAAACTCTCACTAGACACATGCTGATAGGCATGGTGCTTGGCGCAATGATGCTCGCGTTTTGCTATAACCTAGCGATCGGAATCAGCGCCGGAGAACGTCTATATCTCATCTATGCGGCCTACGTGGCCAGTATGTTCTTTTACACCATCGTTTATCAAGGCTATCTGCGAGTATATTTCCCCGATTGGGGCGGCCAAGGCGTTGTAGCGCGTTCCACCGTTTATATCGTCATCTACGCAGCGCTCGCCTTTGCGAGGGAGTTTTTCAATTTGCGGGAGGAGCGCGGACGACTAGACAAAGTCACACAGGTTACTCAGGCAAGTATCATCATTGCGTTGCTGATCAGCTTGTTCGTTAATGACTTTTACGCTTTCGTCATTAATGACTCCTTATCGATCTTCTCAATCTTGATCGGTTTTTTTGCTGGCTTTCATGGTCTTAAACGTGGCCATCCATTAGCAAAGCTATTTTTGTTTGCGTGGTCCTGTTTTCTTATCGGCTCTCTCGCGTGGACCTTTGTTTGGATTGGGTTGGTTCGACCTACAACGCTCGCAACCAACATGTTATTGGTCGGCACAGCCATAGAGATCGGGCTGCTCTCGTTGATACTCAGTTACCGCTATTCGTTTTTTAAAGAGACATCCGAATCACTGTCAGAGCAATATAAAAAGTACCAGAGCCTAAGTGAGACAGACGAACTCACGGGCATCAATAATCGAAGAGGATTCCTCAAAGCAGTCGACAAAGAGATCAATAAAACGCCTCATGAACTGGTTTGGCTTGCCTTAGATATCGATCACTTTAAAAGTTTCAATGACAAGTACGGCCACCTCGCAGGAGACCGCCTCCTAGCAGCATTTGGAGCTCTTCTTAAATCTCGAACTCAGCGAGAAGAGCTCACCTCCAAGCTCGTAATAGAACGAAGCGGCGAAGTCTACCGACGGAGCATCGTTGGGCGCATGGGAGGAGAAGAGTTCTCTATACTTCTAGTGAATACATCACTGAGCCAGGCAAAGCTTTACGTTGATCGACTAATGAAAGAATTCTCTGAACTTCATGTCATCAACGATCGTGGCGAAGTCATTAATACCACGCTATCGATTGGCGGTGCGCCCGTCAAAGAAAATGATTCTATCGATCAAGCTTGGAAACGCGCCGATGCACGGCTCTATGAGGCGAAAGCAGCGGGCCGAAACTGCGCTATTATCACGCCTTAAGCTAGACTAACTCTACCTATTTTAATTCTCTATCCGGCGACAGTAGCGCAAAATAGTCTGTTCAAATTCAGCCTCATTCATTTCCTGCAGCCGACGGATGTTCTTCTCGGGAATTTGTTCGACACGGCTCTCGCCATAGCGTTCGATGGCCTTTGTCATCGATTTCTCTCGTATCACGTGGATAACCGGAAACGGACTGCGATTAGTAAAGTTTGAGCGCGCGTTCACTGCCTCCCCTTCAAATTGATAAGAAGGATGGAAGCCGACCAACTGAAAAGTTTCCTCCAGCGCGTTTTCTTCGAGAAACCGCTGCATGTCATCGATGAACCCCAACAAATCGTCAAGCTCCGGAAAATCCGTGTTATTGAAAACAAGCAACGTTGTTTCTAGATCTGTCGGGTTAGCATCAAGCAGTCGTACGATCTCCTCTTTAAAAAAGAAGGCGCATTCCAGACGTGAGGATTCAAAACAGGCCACCGTTCTCACGAGTCCATGATTGGCGGGATAAGAAGCGAAGGGGCAGAAATCCTGAGCGATAACGACCTGCTTTAACCACAACTCTATTAGCGCAATTGCTGACTTTTCTTGTTCAGAGAATTTTCCCTCACCAGTCATGATTCACCGTCCGCAAAGAAACCACCATCCAAGACTTGTATGTAACTCTCATGCCCGTGATCAGCATGCCCTTCGATAACGCAACGTAAAACCAGCTTCGTTGGAGTGTCAAAGCGGATAATCATTTCGCGCGTATCCTGAGGCTGAATGGTCATTGTAGGCCGGTCGGCAAGCGTACCAACCATCGATTTCGCTGCGTCAGTATTCGTATTTGAATGGACATGCCCATCTGCGGAACTTACCTCCATACGTGCGTGTCTCACCTCATCCTCGACAAAGGCTTTGAACTCAGCATCTTTCATGGCGTCAGCGGGCTCCGCCGAAAAAAGAAA
>NZ_LWFU01000474.1:0-6583 GCF_001635135.1 Oleiphilus sp. HI0080 | reverse complement strand
GTACATTTGTGCCACCTTATCTTCACGAATCAAGTTACGAATCGCCGGTGTACCGATCATGATTTCATGCGCTGCAACTCGACCGCCATTGGTTTTCTTAAGCAGAGTCTGCGAGATAACCGCTTGCAATGATTCAGAGAGCATTGAGCGCACCATGGATTTTTCTTCTGCAGGGAACACATCAACGACCCGGTCAATCGTCTTCGCTGCCGACGTGGTGTGCAAGGTGCCGAAAACCAAGTGCCCTGTTTCGGCGGCGGTAAGTGCCAAGCGAATAGTTTCAAGATCTCGAAGCTCACCAACAAGAATGATGTCGGGGTCTTCACGCAGTGCTGAGCGAAGTGCTTCGTTGAATCCAAGCGTGTCTCGGTGTACTTCTCGTTGGTTCACCAAGCATTTTTTACTCTCGTGAACGAATTCGATCGGATCCTCAATGGTGAGAATGTGGTCATAACGATTATCGTTAATGTAGTCGATCATTGCTGCCAGTGTTGTCGACTTACCCGAACCGGTTGGCCCGGTGACCAGAACAAGACCGCGTGGCACTTCAGCAATATCCCGAAACACCTGACTCATACCCAGATCTTCCATGGTAAGTACTTTGGAAGGGATGGTACGAAATACCGCACCGGCTCCTCGGTTTTGGTTGAATGCGTTTACACGAAAACGTGCAACACCAGGAACCTCGAATGAGAAATCCGTTTCCCAAAATTCCTCAAAGTCTTTGCGCTGCTTGTCATTCATGATGTCATAAATCAGTGAGTGCACTTCTTTATGTTCCATCGCCGGCAGATTGATTCGGCGAACATCTCCGTCGACACGAATCATTGGAGGCAGTCCCGCCGATAGGTGCAAGTCGGATGCGCCCTGTTTCGCGGAGAACGCAAGCAATTCAGTAATATCCATGAGAACCCTCTGTCGGATTAAACGTTCATTTTTTGATTAGCTTGTTTCGATAACGGCTTTTTGCTCAAATGGCCGGGGTTTCTTCCAAGCCAGCTCGGATAAGAGTTTCCGATGACTGGATCCGATGCATCGTTATCTTGTTGATTAGCATAATGTTTAGAATAGCAGACAAGCTTGAGAACGTTAGATTAAGAATAAAAAAAGCGACAATTAGCGCTGGGCGCTTAACGGACGAAGTTGAGCTGCTTCCCGTGAGCAAGAAGCACAGTGCCGAATCGGTGCTGGAGGCCTTTGATGCAGGGTGCCGAGCTTTTGGTGAAAACTATGTCAGTGAGGCCGTTGAAAAGCAGCAACAATTGGCTGTTTTAGACTCGGACAAAGCCGCCGAAATCTCCTGGTATTTCATAGGGCCGGTGCAATCTAACAAGACGCGATTGATTGCGGAGCATTTTGATTGGGTGCAAAGTCTTGATCGCCTTAAAATTGCCCAGCGCCTAAATGATCAGCGGCCTAAAGAGCTGGGGCCTTTGAATATATGTATTCAGGTAAATATTGATAATGAAGAGTCAAAGTCGGGTTTAAGCGTTGATGAAATCGAGCGCTTTGCCGAATCGATCAGTCATTTTCCAAACCTCCGTTTACGAGGGTTAATGGCGATACCAAGCGCGCATTCTGACGATCAGACGCTAAGCGCTAGTATGGCCAAACTTCAGCAAGCCTTTCTCGTATTAAAAGCAGAGTATGAGAGTGTCGATACCCTTTCGATGGGAATGTCTTCGGATATAGAGCTTGCTATTAAGAATGGCTCGACCATGGTCAGAGTTGGTACCGCTATTTTTGGCGCCCGCACCTCAACAGAATAAGGAATCGTATGTCTAATAAAAGTATGCAGTTAAATACAAGCAAAATTAGCTTTATTGGCGCCGGAAACATGGCCAGCGCAATAATTGAGGGCCTTATTGAGAACGGCGTTGAGCCGGGTTCCATTCTGGCAAGTGATCCATCGCCAGAAAAGCTTGATGCAATGCAGACACGGTTGGGTATTGGGGCGACCACAGATAATGCGATTGCTGTTTCGTCAGCAGATATTGTGGTACTCGCTGTTAAACCACAAGTGATGGCGCAGGTGATTGAACCCCTCAAGGCGTTGTTTGAAGAGAAAACGCCAGTGGTTGTCTCTATTGCGGCAGGTATCGAAATGCAAAGTCTGCAAAGCTGGCTTGGGGGCGCCGTGCCAATTGTACGTTGTATGCCGAATACGCCAGCACAGGTTTTGGAGGGAGCGAGTGGGCTTTTTGCTAATGCGCAGGTTGGTGAAGAGCAGAAGCAGGTGATTGAAGCTATGTTCGCGGCGGTTGGGTATGCCACATGGGTTGAAAAAGAGTCGTTGATTCACGCAGTGACTGCCGTTTCAGGAAGTGGTCCGGCGTATTTCTTTTTGATGATCTCTGAGATGGCGAAGGCGGGCGAGGCCCTCGGGCTTGAGGCCGAATCTGCGAAACGTCTTGCAGCACAAACCGCTATGGGTGCCGCTAAAATGGTGCTTGAGAGTGATCTTCCAGCCGAGCAGCTCAAGCGCAATGTCATGTCGCCAGGCGGAACAACTGAGCGTGCGATTCATGTGTTTGAAAATGATGGCTTGCCTGAGCTTGTCTCAAAAGCGATGACGGCTTGCGCGGACCGTTCCAAAGAAATGGCAGAGCTACTGAGTGACAAATAGTGTGGTAACTAACGTGAACAATGGAAACGTCAATTGGGTGAAAAATTATGCGGGATGCTGAGCACTTGAAGGTCTCGTTTCTGTTGACTGGCAACGAGTTAATGAGTGGCGATATTGTTGACAGCAATTCGGCCAAATTGGCTGAAAAGCTAAGTGCGTTTGGTTGCCCCGTTCATTATAAAGCGACGGTGGGTGATGACGTGGCCGTGCTCAAAAGCGAGATTGCACGCATTGCCGCGTTTTCCGACGTGTTAATCGTTAATGGAGGCCTCGGGCCGACAGTAGATGATTTGACGGCAGAAGCCTTAGCGGGCGTCTTGGGTGTTGAATTGCGCGAAAACACCGAAGCGATGGTGCAGCTGGAAGCATGGTGTAAGCAAAAAAATATTGCTTTCAACGCGGCGAATCGCAAACAGGCGATTTTGCCTGAAGGTGTAGAGATTATCCCCAATGCAACCGGGTCGGCTCCGGGGTTTGCTGCAGATGTGGCCGGTTGTCGGGTTTATTGTACGCCAGGCGTGCCGTCCGAGTTGTTCCGCATGTTTGATGAGCAAATTCTCCCGCGTATGAAGTTTGCTGAAGGCGCAGAAGTAAAACGATACCGGTTTCGTCTTTTTGGCATGGGCGAATCGGGAATTCAGCAGCGCCTTTTCAAGAGTGGCGTCACCATTCCAAAGAACATTGAACTGGGCTTTCGCGCTTCGGTGCCCATGCTTGAGTTAAAGCTGCAAGCGACGCATCGGGAGGACTATCAGACGCTTGAAGAGACCGCGCAGGTCGCTCGCGACCTATTTGGCTCACATATTGTGACGGAGGATGGGCGCAGTATCGCCCATGTTTTGAAGGATATTTTACTTGAGCAAGGCAAGCGTGTGAGTTTTGCCGAGTCTTGTACTGGCGGCTTAATTAGCGCAATGCTAACCGAGTTGGACGGTGCTTCGCAGGTGTTTGATGCTGGATATGTCACGTATTCAAACGCAATGAAAAGTTCCATGCTAGGGGTGCAAGAAGCGACCTTAAACCAGCATGGGGCTGTTAGTGAGTTGGTCGTAAGAGAGATGCTTGGCGGCGCCCTTGCCAAAAGTGGAGCAGATATTGGCGTGGCTGTTTCGGGTATTGCTGGGCCTGCAGGGGGATCGGAAGATAAGCCCGTCGGCACTGTTTGGGTTGCTTGGGGCTCTATTGCTGCGATCAAAACGCATTGCTTTTACTTTCCCGTGGACCGCAAACGTTTTCAGATTATCGTTGCAGCGTTGGCTTTTGATTTACTTCGAAGAGAGCTCTTGGATATTAAAGAGGAAGCCGTTTACATGAAAGAACGCGCGCTAAACAACAAACGAAATGCATAATTAAAGGACAAAGAGAGTCAACATGCCTAGAGCCAGTGAGATAAAAAAAGGCGAAGTTGTGCTGTATAACCAGCAACTGCTGCACGTAAAACAAATTGAAGTGCAAAACCCGAGTGCGCGGGGCGCAGCGACGTTGTATAAAATGCGCTTCCGAAATGTACAAACGGGTAGTAAAGTCGAAGAGCGTTTTAAAGGGGATGACTTGTTAGAGCGGGTCGAGCTCTTCAAACGCATGGTGAGTTATTCTTATGATGAAGGCGAGGCCTTGGTCTTTATGGATGATGAAGACTTTTCGCAGTACACCATCCGCAAGGAAGATATAGAAGACGAGCTGTTATTTATAACCGAGTCTATTCAAGGAATGGCCGTGCTCATCGTTGATGATGCTGTTGTTGGGCTAGAAATGCCTCAATCGGTGGATATGGAAATCAAAGAGACTTCCCCTGCAATAAAGGGCGCCTCGGCAAGTGCTCGCACCAAGCCGGCTGTTTTCGAAACGGGTCTATCTGTGCAAGTTCCTGAATACTTAGCCTTGGGCGAACGTATCCGTATAAATACGGCAGAGAAGAAGTTTATGGGACGTGCAGACTAGTATCTGAAACCTGCGCAGCCAACGGGCCGAATCTAAGCGGTTAAGATGCAAGACAGCGAAGTGAAAAGGGGGGCGATGAAAATACTGCCCCCCTTTTTTATGTTATGCGAGCTTTACTCGTACTTACAAAGATACGCCGTGTCGCAAGGAACAATTAGATCAAACGATTGGTCGGCGTCGACTTCAAAGGTCTTGCCATCGGTAAAGCTGACAAAGTGATCACTGCCAGGCAGTTTTACCTGAAGCTCTCCACTTACGACAGTCATATACTCTTTTTGGCTGGTGCCAAATGTATACTCCCCCGCAGCCATGACGCCGACAGTGGTCGGTAAATCACGCCCCTCAAAAGCGATAGATTTTACTTTGCCATCAAAATACTCATTCACGTTTAACATGTCGTACTCCCGTTTTATTCGCGTTTGCTTTTTCTATGAACCGATTGGCGCGTAGTATACGGGTAGAGCTATTAAAAACCGAGAAACCAATATTATTCAGATGGTAAAAATGAACGAAACGATTATTGACCTAATTCGTCATGGAGAGCCGGTTGGTGGGCAGCGCCTTAGAGGGGCACAAGATGACCCCTTGTCCGAGCTTGGATGGCAACAAATGCGCGCGTCTGTTGCGGATCATAATCCATGGCAGAGTATTATTGCCTCGCCGCTAAAACGCTGTCGATTTTTTGCTGAGGAATTAGCAGGTCGACATGGTGTGCCTTTAAAGATTGATGAGCAGTTTCGCGAAATTGGTTTTGGCGATTGGGAAGGTTTGACGACGGCTGAGTTGATGGAGAGAGAGCCTGAAGCGTTAAAACGTTATTGGCAGGATCCGGATAATCATACGCCCCCGAATGGCGAGCGCCTGACGGACTTTGTTGAGCGAGTGCACCAGGCTTGGGAGCTTTTGCTCGCCTCTAGCCGGGATCAGCATCGTTTACTAGTCTGCCATGGAGGCGTGATTCGAGCCATACTTGTGCATGTGTTAGGAATGCCAAATAAGCGCTTATGGAACATTGATGTGCCTTACGCAAATGTCAGCCGCATTGTTGTGCATCATTGGGGCGACAATGAAAGTGCTGCGCAATTAAGATTCCATCAAACTCGGTTGATGTAAATCAACTGCTTGTGAGTGACGAGCCGATACACTGAGCACCGTTAACTTAAAACAGGATACGGTTGTGATTGATGCGCAACAGCTAAGCGCGCTTTTGGTTCGTTACGAAGGCCATGGCCCTCGTTACACATCCTACCCGACAGCGCTACATTTTAATGAGAATTTTCGTATTGAGGACTATCAAGAGCAGGTTGCGCTGAGCAATCAGTTGCTCGTTCCTCGACCGCTTTCACTCTATATTCATGTGCCGTTTTGCGCCTCGCTTTGCTACTACTGTGGTTGCAACAAAGTGGTTACGCGAAATCAAAATAGGGCGGCGGAGTATGTTGAAATCCTCAGTCGTGAAATCGCTTTGCGAGCGCAAAGTTTTGCGGATGATCGACTCATTCAGCAGATCCATTTTGGAGGCGGAACGCCTACTTTTTTGAGCATTGCGCAGATTCAGGAAGTGCTTGAGTTGATTGCCCAATCCTTTCATCTCGGATTACCTCATAATCTTGAGATGGGGATTGAGATTGATCCGCGATCGGTGTCTGTGGAAGACATGGAGCGATTGATCGAGTTAGGATTTAACCGTTTCAGTTTTGGTATTCAGGATTTGAATCCTGAGGTGCAGAAAGCGGTGAATCGTGAGCAATGTTTTGACAAGATCAAAGCGCTTGTTAAGCGCGCTCGGGAATTGCAAATCAAGTCTATTTCGTTTGATTTGATCTATGGCCTCCCCCTGCAAACGCCGGATTCTTTTCATCGTACTCTGCAAGAGATTATTGAGGTTAAGCCGGATCGGTTGGCGCTATACAACTATGCGCACATGCCGGATCGGATGCCGTCGCAAAGACTCATCAAGGCCGAGGAACTGCCCAGTAGCGTTGATAAGCTCACCATCCTAAGTGATAGTATTAT
>NZ_LWFU01000473.1:0-12533 GCF_001635135.1 Oleiphilus sp. HI0080 | reverse complement strand
TTGAATAAACAATAAGACGCGATCTAATTCTTCTTAATTATAGAAATCTCTATCTTATAGAAAATCTATCGAGTGGTCTCGGAGCCCTCTAGAATACTGCTGCCAGACGTCGTAACAAGTTATACCAACTGTCCAAAACCACTGTCAAGGAAGCATTTGCGCTAATGCGTATTTATTCGCCCTTCCGTCCGTTTCGAGCTACTTTTTGTACTCTTTGACACACTCGAGGACCGCTTTCCAGATTTTTCCTCAGGCGGATACGCCAAAGCAATGTCGAGCACTTCATCGATCCACTTCACCGGAATGATGTCAAGAGACTCTTTAATATTGTCAGGAACCTCTTTCAAATCCTTCTCATTTTCGTGAGGGATCACGACCGTTTGAATGCCTCCGCGATGCGCAGCAAGCAACTTCTCTTTTAGCCCCCCAATCGCCAAAACCTGACCTCTCAGTGTAATTTCACCAGTCATAGCTACATCTGCTTTTACCGGAACACCTGAAAAGGCAGAAACCATCGCTGTGCACATAGCGATACCAGCACTAGGACCATCTTTAGGGGTCGCACCCTCCGGAACGTGAATATGCACATCGTTTTGTTCATGGAACTCAGAATCGATACCCAGCACATCAGCTCGACTTCTCACGACCGTCATTGCTGCCTGTATTGACTCTAGCATTACATCACCCAACGAGCCGGTCCGCACCACCTTACCTTTGCCCTTAACAGTAGAGCACTCAATACTCAAAAGCTCGCCGCCCACCTGAGTCCAAGCTAAACCAGTAACCTGCCCGATACGATCTTCCTCATCAGCAGTACCATAGCTAAATTTACGCACACCAAGGTAATCAGCAAGGTTAGAACTAGATACAGTAAGCTCCGGATCAATTTCTTTTAACGCAATCGACTTTACGACCTTCCTGCATAGCTTGGCGATTTCACGCTCCAACCCACGGACTCCAGCCTCTCGCGTATAGAAACGAACAATGTCTCGAATCGCATCCTCTTCGATCTCAAGCTCACCCGCCTTGAGGCCATTATTTTTAACCTGTTTTGGAATCAAATAGCGCTGAGAAATATTCACCTTTTCATCTTCGGTGTAGCCCGGAATACGAATAATCTCCATTCGATCAAGCAACGCAGGAGGAATATTCATCGAATTAGATGTACAAACGAACATTACGTCGGAGAGGTCATAATCAACCTCCAAATAATGATCATTAAAGGTGTGATTCTGTTCTGGGTCTAAAACCTCAAGGAGAGCCGAGGCAGGGTCACCACGATGATCCATCCCCATCTTATCAATTTCATCTAACAAGAAGAGCGGGTTTTTAACACCGACCTTTGTCATCTTCTGAACCAGCTTACCTGGCATAGAGCCAATATAAGTTCGGCGATGACCTCTAATTTCGGCTTCATCACGAACGCCACCTAAAGCGACACGCGTAAACTTTCGGTTTGTCGCTCTAGCGATAGACTGCCCGAGAGAGGTTTTACCTACACCCGGAGGCCCAACCAAACAAAGCACAGGCCCCTTCAGCTTTTTAACGCGTGCTTGCACCGCAAGATACTCTAATATGCGGTCTTTGACCTCATCGAGCCCATAATGA
This sequence comes from Oleiphilus sp. HI0080, assembly GCF_001635135.1. NCBI lineage: Bacteria > Pseudomonadati > Pseudomonadota > Gammaproteobacteria > Oceanospirillales > Oleiphilaceae > Oleiphilus > Oleiphilus sp. HI0080. The sequence continues at coordinate 10,925 of NZ_LWFU01000473.1, read as the reverse complement.
TCGCTATCAAGAATTTCTCGTGCCTTTGCTAAATCATGACGCACCTTGCTGCGCTTCTTCCAAGGCAAATCCGTTAGCCACTCAATATAACCGCGGACAACAGAGGCTTCTGAGGACATAGGTGACATCATTTTCAGCTTTTTCAGCTCACCTTCAACCTTTTGTTTCGCTTCAACCGGCATGCCTGCCTCGGCGATCTTGTTCTCAAGCTCTTCAAATTCATTACCTGTCTCACCGAGCGCGCCCATCTCTTTCTGAATCGCTTTCATCTGCTCGTTTAAGTAATACTCGCGCTGACTTTTCTCCATCTGCTTCTTAACGCGACCACGAATACGCTTTTCCACCTGTATAAGATCGATTTCACCCTCAATGACAGCAAGTAGATACTCTACTCGCTGAGTCACATCACCTTCTTCCAACACTTCTTGCTTATCAGAAATCTTCATTTCCAAGTGTGTGGCAACGGTATCAATTAGACGGAGTGGCTCCTCGATTCCAACAAGAGAGCTAACAACCTCACTAGGAACTTTTTTGCTTAACTTACTAAACTTCTCGAACTCGCTGCTTAGCGCACTAACCAATCCCTGTAGTTCGCTAGTCGCTGGCTTAGTTTCAGGGAGCTCGTGAGCGACCGCCGATGCAAACGCGTCTTCATCGAGAGAATCGATAACCACGCGTTTCTCTCCCTCAACCAATACCTTCACAGTGCCATCAGGTAGTTTCAACATCTGTAATATGGTTGCTAGAGTACCGACACCATAGAGCTCATCAAGGCCCGGATCATCGTGACCAGCATCTTTCTGGGTGACGAGCAACAATTGCTTGTCCGCTTCCATCGCAGCTTCTAGAGCAAGAATTGACTTCTCGCGACCTACAAACAAAGGAGCTACCATAGACGGAAAGACGACGACGTCTCGTAATGGCAACATAGGCAATAACAAACTATCGCTCGCTTTCTTTACTTCTGCATCACTCATTCTTATCTCTCCTACTCGCGGCATTACTTTGTAAATAGGGTCTTACTTTTTATTTACAAGGAGGCACGCTCAACTATTCCAAGTTTTCTCTATGCCAAACAAAAAAGCCCAACTCAATGAGCTGGGCTTTTGACAGCAATGCTTCTCACTATCCCTCTGGGACAGCCTTGGCCTGATCTTTATTGTCATAAATGCGAATCGGATCAGAATCACCATCAATCACACTTTCATCAACAACAACCTTGCTAATACCGTCTTCTGAGGGTATGTGGTACATCGTATCCAGCAACACATTTTCTAGAATCGATCTCAAGCCACGAGCACCAGTTTTACGCTCCATTGACTTTCTGGCCACAGCGCGCAATGCATCTTCTCGAAAATCAACTTCAACACCTTCCATTTCAAAGAGCTGCTGATACTGTTTGGTGAGCGAGTTCTTAGGCTCAGTCAGAATCTGCATTAATGCATCTTCGTCTAACTCATTGAGCGTGGCTACAACAGGCAAACGACCAACAAACTCAGGTATTAAGCCATAACGAACCAAATCTTCTGTCTCAACGTCCTGCAGAGTCTCACCAACTGATTTCTCTGCCTCCTTGCTTTTCACTGTCGCACTAAATCCGATACTGCTCTTCTCAGACCGATCCTGAATGACTTTATCCAAGCCAGCAAAGGCTCCGCCACAAATAAACAAAATATTCGATGTATCTACCTGCAAGAACTCTTGCTGAGGGTGCTTGCGCCCTCCCTGGGGAGGAACAGACGCAACAGTACCTTCAATTAGCTTGAGCAAGGCCTGCTGAACACCTTCACCAGAAACATCACGCGTAATGGATGGATTGTCGGACTTACGCGAAATCTTGTCGATCTCATCTATGTAGACGATACCACGCTGCGCTTTATCAACGTCATAGTCGCATTTCTGGAGGAGCTTCTGAATGATATTCTCGACATCCTCACCTACATAACCCGCTTCCGTAAGCGTCGTTGCATCAGCAATCGTAAATGGAACATTAAGGAGGCGAGCCAATGTCTCTGCCAACAGAGTTTTACCGCTACCGGTTGGACCAATCAGCAATATGTTACTCTTGCCAAGCTCGACATCCGCTTTCTTACCACCGCTGTACTTCAAACGCTTATAGTGATTGTAAACAGCTACAGAAAGAACCACCTTCGCTCGATCCTGACCAATCACATAATCGTCTAAAGTCGTTTTGATCTCCTGCGGCACAGGCAAACGATCAGAGCTTTCCTCTGTTGTGCTTTCCTGAATCTCTTCACGAATAATATCGTTACAAAGATCCACACACTCATCGCAAATAAATACTGAAGGGCCTGCTATGAGTTTGCGCACCTCGTGCTGACTCTTCCCGCAGAAAGAGCAGTAAAGTAGCTTGCCGTTATCTTCGCCTTTGCCGTTTTTATCGTCAGACATTTCTATTCCTATTCCTGAATGTTACTTACGATGCCTGTATCAGCGCTTCCATGCTCACTGACATCGCCAGGGAATCAATCAAAAGACTACTATCGCTTATCGATGATTGAATCAATTAAACCATAATCAACTGCAGCAGAACCATCCATAAAATTGTCACGATCTGTATCGCGCGCGATGGTCTCTAAGTCCTGCTCAGTATGATGAGACATAATACGATTCAGCTTGTCACGAATCGTAAGAATTTCTTTCGTATGTATCTCAATGTCAGTCGCCTGCCCCTGATATCCGCCCAAAGGTTGATGAATCATCATCCTTGCATTCGGAAGACAATGGCGCTTACCTTTTGCCCCGCCAGTCAACAAAAAGGCGCCCATGCTACACGCTTGACCGATACATAGAGTAGACACATCAGGCTTTATAAACTGCATCGTGTCATAAATGGAAAGCCCTGCCGTCACGGACCCACCAGGAGAGTTAATGTAGAGGTGGATATCTTTGTCGGGATTTTCCGACTCCAAAAACAGCAACTGGGCGACTACAAGATTAGCCATATGATCTTCGACTTGACCTACAAGAAAGATCACACGCTCTTTTAGAAGACGCGAATATATATCGAAAGAACGCTCACCACGAGCAGTCTGCTCAATGACCATAGGCACAAGGCCACTATTCGTAATAACTGTTGGTGAATCGCTCATAGAACCCCTGTTGCTCATTAGTTTCTTCCTTACCATACATCGTGGTTAGTCGGGCATTTTTCAAGCCCTAAATCAAAAACAGCCGGTGAATCACCGGCTGTTTTTAAGTGTAGCTGAAAAAAACGTCTTCTTCAGGCTCGCGCTTTAAATTATTTACCTTGCGCGTTTGCCGCTTTCACAGCATCCTCATAGGACATTTTCTTCTTTTTGACCTTCGCTTTTTCCAGCAGCAAGTCTACAACAGCATCTTCTACAATTACGGCCTCGACCTGAGAACGGTTCTCTGCCTGATTGTAATGTGTAACAACCTCTTCCGGAGTTTCGTAAGTCGACGCAATTTCCTGGATCTTCTCGTCAACTTTTGCAGGATCAGCCTTAATATCGTTCTCTTTTACGATCGCCGCGAACAACAAACCAGTCTTGACACGATTTGTTGCCTGCTCTGCAAACAACTCGTTCGGAAGCTGAGATAAATCCATATCCTGACCACCACCAAACTGCTGAATCGCTTCGCGCTTCATCGTTTCGATTTCCTGCGCAACCATAGACTCAGGGATATCTATGTCGTTTTGCTCTGCAAGCGCTGCAACCATTTGCTGCTTCAAGTTGTTAGCGACCGCATTTTTCAGCTCGCGTTCCATGTTCTTCACGACCTCAGCTTTGAACGCCTCTTCGTCATCAGACTCAACGCCGTACTTACTGAAAAACTCCTGATCCATCTCAGGAAGAACAATTTCTATATTCTCTTTAACTGTCACTTCAAAACGCGCTTCTTTGCCAGCCAAGTCTTCATTTCCGTAGTCTTCAGGGAAGGTAACGTTTAACTCTACTTCCTCACCTGCTTTCGCACCGACCAAGCCTTCTTCAAAGCCAGGGATCATTTGACCCGAACCTAGCGTGATGCGTTGATCTTCAGCGGTTCCGCCTTCAAACTGCTCATCACCAACAAAACCTTTGTAATCGACAACAAGCGTATCTTTCTTCTTGGACTTGCGCTTGACCGACTTAGGCGTACCGTGCTGACGACGTAACATGTCAATCATGTCCTTGATGTCTTTCGCCTTAATCTCTGCCTCAGGCTTTTCAAGCTCGATACCTTCTACGTTTACACCCTCAATTTCTGGGTAAACCTCGACTACAGCAACGAATTCAAAATCCTTGCCTTCTTCAGTCTGCTTTGGCTCAAACTTAGGGTAACCAACCGGTGAAATCCCTTCTTTGCCCAACGCTTCGATATAAGAGTTGCGCATCAACTCGCCAATTACTTCTTGACGAACCTGTGCTCCAAAACGCTTTTTAACGACCTTTGGTGGAACCTTACCTGGACGGAAGCCATTCAATCGCACAGTACGAGCTGTTTGCTGCAGTCGCTGCTCCACTTCCTGTTCTATTTGCTCTGCTGGAACGCCAATGGTGACGCGACGCTCAATGGAAGATGTTGTTTCAACAGAAACTTGCATGGAAATTCCTCAACTCAAATACTCTAAAATCAATTCAACACAGGCACGGAAACCGCAAAGCCTGCACAGTACACTAATAATGGGGGACGAATAGTAAGAGCCATGCCAGTACTTGGCAAGCATTTTGTTCACATTAAGCGACGAGGAATAAGAGAAAGGAGAAAAACTTTGCAAACTAGATAAACATGGTGCGAGTGGGGAGACTCGAACTCCCACGCCGTAAGACACTAGAACCTAAATCTAGCGCGTCTACCAATTCCGCCACACTCGCACATATCTACTTAAAACTTTATGAGGATTGCCCTCACATTTGTAACAGGAATTGGGGTGGGCGAAGGGGATCGAACCCTCGACCGCAGGAATCACAATCCTGAGCTCTACCGACTGAGCTACGCCCACCACTACTCGGACTCTGCCAAAAAATGGCGCACCCGGTAGGATTCGAACCTACGACCCACGGCTTAGAAGGCCGTTGCTCTATCCAACTGAGCTACGGGCGCTCGAACCCAGATTCTACCTGTTACATTCTCGTAGAAAATTGGTCGGGGTAGAGAGATTCGAACTCCCGACATCCTGCTCCCAAAGCAGGCGCGCTACCAGACTGCGCTATACCCCGACTCATCATTGCTTGGGTTACCCCTCACAAGATGGCGCGAATAATACAGACGGTTTTTAACCTCGTCAACATTTAATCTCGCTAAAAAGTTAAAATATTTTGTGCCTGCAAATACCCTTTAACTTAGATCAGCAAAACACTTTTTATTATGAAAAGACCATGAGAAAATGCGCATCCTGAGTTAGCCACCGCACCCACTGAGTGTCACAAGTATTCTAATGAGCGCAAACATTATCGACGGCAAGAGAATTGCCGACAACCTGAAGGGCGAAATCGCCAAACAAGTTGAGTCAAGAGTAAAAGAAGGCAAGAGAAGACCTGGCCTCGCCGTCATTCTGGTAGGCGACGACCCTGCCTCGCAGGTATACGTTCGCAACAAAACAAATGCCTGCGAAAAAATAGGGTTCACTTCCGAAGCAATTATCCTTCCTGCATCTACGCAACAGGAAGAACTTGAAACCCTTATCGACAAGTTCAACAACGCGCCAGAAATGGACGGCATACTCGTTCAGCTTCCGCTTCCCGATCACCTAGACAGCGACGCATTGCTAGAACGCATCAGACCGGACAAAGATGTTGACGGCTTTCACCCGTTCAATCTTGGCAGGCTCGCGCAGCGACTTCCTCTTTTAAGACCCTGCACCCCAAAAGGAATCATTACCTTGCTCGAAAGCACGGGCCAAACAATCCGTGGTAAAGATGCGGTCATTGTTGGCGCTTCGAACATAGTCGGTCGCCCAATGGGACTGGAACTGCTTTTGGCAGGCTGCACAGTCACCACAACCCATCGATTCACGCGCAACCTACCAGAGAAAGTTTCTCAGGCAGACATAGTTATCGTTGCGGCCGGTAAACCTGGCTTGGTAAAAGGTGAATGGATCAAAACTGGAGCAATCGTGGTTGATGTAGGCATCAATCGACTCGAGGACGGATCTCTGGTAGGTGATGTCGAGTATGAAGTTGCTAAAGAACGGGCCGGCTGGATAACGCCTGTTCCCGGAGGTGTCGGCCCAATGACGGTTGCAACATTAATGGAGAACACGCTCTACGCAGCAGAACACCTGCACGACTAATTATTAAAAAACAAAAAGGCGAGCCAGTTGCTCGCCTTTTTGTTACTTCCCATAAGTCAATATCAACTACGACGCCAACTTGTTCCGCCCTTACTGTCGTCAAGTACAACACCCTGCCCCGCCAATTCATCACGAATGCGATCGGACTCTGCCCAGTTTTTATCTGCTCGAGCTTGAGTGCGTTGCGAAATCAAGGCTTCAATTTCATCTTCAGACAACCCGCCCTCTTGCGCTGGAGCCTGCTTAAAGTAATCCTCTGGATTGGACTGCAGAAGCCCCAAAACTTCGCCAAGGTATTTTAAGGTGTACGCAAATCTATTCGCCCCCTCTAAATCACTATCGCGACTTGAGTTAAGCGCTTTCACCAAATCAAACATCACCGCCAACGCTTCCGGCGTATTAAAATCATCCGCCATTGCACTATCAAAACGATCTACATAGCTTTGCGCTAGCGCACTTTCTGTGACCGCCAAACCTCTTAACGACTGATACATACGATCAAGCGCGCTTTGAGACTCAGCTAAACTCGATTCAGAATAATCAACCTGGCTTCGGTACTGACTTGATATAAGAAAATAACGCACGACTTCTGGCGCATACTTCTCTAGCACCTCACGAATGGTGAAAAAGTTGCCTAGTGATTTAGACATTTTTTCCTTGTTCACCCGCACTGCACCGGCATGCATCCAATAATTCACATAAGTCTTGCCAGTTGCCGCTTCACTTTGAGCAATCTCATTCTCATGATGTGGGAACTTTAGATCCGGCCCACCACCATGAATGTCAAATGTACTGCCTAGACAACACGTCGACATCGCCGAACATTCAATATGCCAACCCGGACGCCCTTTACCCCAAGGAGAGTCCCAATAAGCCTCGCCCTCTTTTGCTGCTTTCCACAGCGCAAAATCAAGAGGATCTTCTTTGAGCGCTTCTACCTCAACTCGTGCACCAGACTGCAAATCCTCAATATTCTTTTTACTGAGCTTCCCATAACCATCAAACTTTTTAACGCGATAATAAACATCACCATTACTCGCTGCATAAGCGAAACCCTTTTCAATTAAGGTCTCTATCATTCTGACAATGTTAGACATATGCTCGGTAGCGCGGGGCTCCTGGCTTGGTGGCAGCACCATCAACGCCCGTTCATCTTCGTGCATAGCATCGATAAAACGCGCAGTTAATGCATCGTAGGTCTCACCATTCTCATTCGCGCGATTAAAAATCTTATCATCGACGTCTGTGATGTTTCGAATATACGTAACGCTGTAACCCGCATGGCGTAAAAACCGCGTAATCACATCAAAGCCAACCATGACCCGAGCGTGACCGATATGACAATAGTCATATACCGTCATTCCACATACATACATACGAACCTTATTAGGCTCGATTGGTACAAACTCTTCCTTCTTACCACTTAAAGTATTATGAAGTTTAATTTTCATCGCCGTTATTACTTCCCACTCCAAACGTCACGTAGTCCGATGGTCTTATTGAACACAGCTCGCCCCTCTTTGTGATCATATCGATCAGCAACAAAGTAGCCTTCACGCTCAAACTGAAAACCTTGCTCCGGTTGAGCGCCTAATAAGGCAGGCTCCACAACACCTTCAAATTCCTTAAAGCTTTCTGGATTAATATGTGTCAGAAAGTCTTCTTCCCCCGCATCAGGATTCGGATGCGCAAATAAACGATCATAATCACGAATCGTTGCCTTCACACCATGCTCTGCTGAAACCCAATGGATAACCCCGCGCGGCTTAATGCCTTCGACATTTTCACCAACGGTTCCCGGCACCAACGAAACTTTCAGCTCAACAATCTCACCTGCATCATCTTTTATAACGTCTTCAGCCTTAATAATGTAAGCACTGCGCAAGCGAACATACTCGCCACTAACTAAGCGCTTAAATTTCTTACGAGACAAAGAAGCGTCTTCATTGAAGTCTTCACGGTCAATATAAATAGTCTCTGAAAACGGAATTTCTCTCTCGCCGAGCTCTGGCTTGTTCGGGTGATTCGCGGCCTTCAAGCTCAGTCCGGCGTCCGCCTCATGGATATTGATGACCGTAACTTTAAGAGGGTTCATCACACACATTGCACGCTGCGCATGATCATTCAAATCATCCCGAATGGCCTTCTCAAGCTGCGCAACATCAACATCACTGTTGTTTTTGCTACTCACGGGAATCATCTCACAGAACTGCTTAATCGAACGCGGCGTGAAACCACGACGACGCATTCCAGAGATCGTCGGCATTCTAGGATCGTCCCAGCCGGAAACATGTCCTTCGTCGACTAGCTGCTTGAGCTTACGCTTACTGGTAACGGTGTAGTTCAAATTCAAACGCCCCATCTCGTACTGACGAGGCTTGGATGGAACAGGCAGATTCTCCACTAACCAATCATAAAGCGGGCGATGCGCCTGAAACTCTAGTGTACAAATTGAATGGGTAACACCCTCAATCGCATCTTCTTGACCATGGGCAAAATCATAGCTCGGGTAGATACACCACTTATCACCCGTCTGGTGATGAGGAACCTTGCGAATCCGATACAATATAGGATCTCGGAGGTTCATATTCGGAGAGGCCATATCGATTTTGGCTCGCAAAGTCGCTTTACCCTCATCGAATTCACCTGCTCGCATTTTTTCCAAAAGCTGCAGATTCTCTTCTACAGAGCGACCCCTGTATGGACTCTCTTTCCCGGGCTTTGTCGCCCAGCCTCGATACTCTGAAGCCTGCTCAGCCGTAAGTTCACAAACATACGCCTTGCCCTGCTCTACGAGGTATTTTGCCCAACCGTATAACTGATCAAAGTAACTCGAAGCGTAACGTACATCTCCAGCCCACTCGTAACCCAACCATCGAACATCTTCCTGAATTGCATCGATGAATTCCTGACTCTCTTTCTCAGGGTTCGTGTCGTCAAAACGGAGATTACACTCTCCGCCATAAGCATTCGCCAGACCGAAGTTCAGCCAGATAGAGCGCGCATGACCAACATGAAGATAGCCGTTTGGCTCAGGAGGAAAACGAGTAACAACGCGTCCATCGTTCTTATTGGACGCCAAATCGCCCTCAATAATGTTTTCGAGGAAGTGCTTAGACTTAGTTGGTGCGGAGTCCGACATAGTTGTGATTCACCTAGAGACGCAATGCTAACAGTAGAAAGGGCGCGCATTATAGCCGGAATACCGGCTAGCGAGAATAGGTGTTTATGCACTTGTTACAGAGCAATTTTTCGAAATTGTATTCACGAAGCGGACGAGAGACGGAATATTATTCGCAACGATCGGAATACCACTCGTCATCAATGACACAGTCAGCTCTCTTTTCGGGTCAACCCAAGCCATTTTGTTAATCAAACCGATGTGCCCGTAAGAAGCAGAACTATTCAAGCCCCAAACGCCAACCGGCCGACCTCCAAGCATCAAACCTGCGCTGTAACGCATCGGCAGCATCAAAGTGCGATCGAACTGAACCGAGGCCACTTCCTGAACGGCACGACGAATGGTGATATCTTTTGCAACCTGCTTACCCTTCCAAGTACCACCGTTTGACATCATCTGGAAGAAGCGGTTCATCTCTTCCGCGGTTCCCATAATGTTACCCGCCGGAATAACCGCCTGCATAAAGCGAGGGTCGTTAGTCACTTGCTGAACCTGATCAAGCGGCCCACCGAGTGCCCTTTTGATTAAGTAGGAAACCGGAAACATTGGTTTGATCCCTGTTGCATAGTTGGTAGCAACTCGGTCGCTATATTTGGGATCGATACCATACTGGAAGTACTTCATTCCCATCGGCTTGCGGATTCGTTTATCCAGCAAAGCTTGGATACTATCGCCCGTCACCTTATTAACAACGCGCTCCAAAATATAACCGCCCGTCAACGCATGATAGGCAAGCTTATCGCCGCGCGGAGAACTTGGCTCGGCGTCACACAGTAAACGCCAGATTGTGTCGTTATCCCACAAGGTCTCAACTGGAAGCCCCTCAGGTAAACCAGGAATGCCACTGCGATGTGAGAGCACTTGGTGAATCGTTATGTTCTTTTTGCCATTCTTGGCAAACTCGGGCACATAGAAACTGATTGGATCATGCAGATTTATGAGCTTTTGCTCATTCAGCATATGAATCAACAAAGCAGTGACGGCTTTTGACGCCGAGAAAAAGCAAATCGGCGTTTCCGGGCGCATCAGCACTTTAGACTCAGATGCATCATCTGAAGGCCCGTTACCCGAAGCGTGCCCAATCGCCCTATGCAGAACAATCTCACCCTTTCGACGAACGCAAAGAGAAATAGCCGGGTGCGTACCTGTACGATATACCCCCTCGACAGCCTCCCAAATCTCCCGAACATCGCGCTGCGTCATCTCTACACTTTCAGGATCGACCTCCTGCGCCTTTTCAATAGTCGTCACTTGAGCCAATGACTCAGGAACAACGATTGTGTTACCAAGATTTGCTTTTATTCGGGAGTAGTTCAAACCACTAAACGATGCATCCAACAACATAACCATCTCTACTTCATTAAATTATTGTTCTAAAAAGATATTCCTATTTGCTAAAGATAGAAGCTTACCACGCGCCTTACAAACGATTAGCCATAAATAACAATAATCATAAAACCAGATTAACTAAGCGGGGCGCAC
>NZ_LWFU01000472.1:0-5726 GCF_001635135.1 Oleiphilus sp. HI0080 | reverse complement strand
GTGAAAGAAGGCGGTAACAAAGTCACGACCGCCTGATCCAGGTGACGCTAAAGATTACTAATTAGCGTTCCGACTCCTTCATCAGTAAAGATCTCTAATAGAGTGGCATGACTGACACGGCCATCAATAATGTGCGCGCTCTTTACGCCATTGCGAACAGCACCAAGCGCGCAGGCAATTTTGGGCAGCATGCCACCGTAAATCGTCCCATCTTCAATCAACGCGTCAACTTGTTTGGTATTCAGACCGGTTAAAACTTTGCCGTTTTTGTCCTGAAGACCAGATATATTCGTCAGCAGAATCAGCTTCTCAGCCCCTAACTCTTCTGCAACCTTTCCAGCAACGAGATCGGCATTTATATTGTAAGAAACGCCATTTTCGCCAACACCGATAGGTGCGATAACAGGAATAAAATCGCTGTTAACCAACATATCAATAGGCTCTGGATTAATTTTGCTAACCTCTCCGACGTGGCCTATATCGATGATCTCTGATTTCTGAACCTCAGGCGCGGCGCTCGAAACCTCGAGTTTTCTGGCGCGAATAAAATCAGCGTCTTTACCAGTCAAACCGATTGCCTTACCACCATTTCGGTTGATCAGCGCCACAATTTCCTTGTTGACGAGCCCACCGAGCACCATTTCTACCACGTCCATGGTCTCGGCATCCGTCACACGCATACCCTCGACAAAGCGACTTTCGATATTGAGACGCTTTAATAAATCACCGATTTGCGGACCGCCACCATGCACCACAATAGGGTTAATACCCACAAGTTTCATCAATACAACATCGCGCGCGAAGCTGTTTTTCAACTCTTCGTTCTCCATTGCGTTACCACCATACTTGATCACAATGGTGGTTCCCGCAAAGCGCTGAATATAAGGCAAGGCCTTGTTTAAAACAGACGCAACCTGGATTGCGCTTTCTTTATCTAAACTCATTAACAAAACTCTTTCTTAAAATGCCACGTTAAGGCTTTCATCAATCGCCAACAGCTGGTCTTTAAAGCGCTGCTGAATACGCTTCAACGCTGCTTCGTCATCCGCCTCAAACCGCAATACTAATACCGGCGTCGTATTTGACGCACGGCACAAACCCCAGCCATCAGCGAAATCAACGCGCAATCCGTCAATCGTCGAAACATTACCGTCCTCGAAAGCCGCCGCTCTTGCACACAGCTTTTCAATCAGCTCAAACTTGGACTCGTCGCTCACGGTGATATTGATCTCTGGCGTACTGAGATCCTCTGGGAAGTCAGCAAACACCTCCTCAGCGCTGCGATCTTCAATTCCTAGCAGCTCAAGCAAGCGAACTGCACTATACAATCCATCATCAAAGCCAAACCAACGCTCTTTGAAGAATATATGCCCACTCATTTCACCGGCTAGCAGCGCGCCTGTTTCTTTCATCTTCGCCTTGATAAGTGAGTGCCCCGTTTTCCACATAATCGGACGACCACCATAGCTCGAAATCAGACCATTCAAACGTCGCGAGCACTTCACATCGTAAATAATATCGGCACCAGGGTTTCGTGAAACCACATCCTTAGCGAATAACATCAGCAAGCGGTCCGGCCAAATAATTTTGCCCGTATTGGTGACAACGCCCACACGATCTCCGTCTCCATCAAAAGCAAGACCCACATCGGCATCATGCTCTTCAACCGCCGCAATCAAATCTTCAAGATTCTTTGGCTTGCCCGGATCAGGATGGTGATTTGGGAATGTTCCATCGATATCACAGAACAATGGGATAACTTCACAACCCAGCTCTTCAATCAACTTCGGCCCTAGCTCTCCTGCAACACCGTTACCAGCATCGACCACTACGCGTAATGGCGCAGCAACGGCAACATCATTCACGATAGTATCAAGGTAAATGTCATCAACGCTTTGCTCGCTGACGCTCCCAGACCCACTCGCGAAATCGCCATTTCGAATTCTCTGATATAACGTCTGGATGTCATCGCCAGCCAGCGTTTTACCACCGATCATCATCTTAAAGCCATTGTAGTTACTTGGATTATGGCTTCCGGTAATCATCACACCGGTTCCAGTTTCCAATTTATGCGTCGCAAAATAGAGGACCGGCGTCGGCACACGACCCACAACAATCGCATCAGCGCCTGTGCTTGTGATGCCCTGACAGATAGCGCGGCAATACGCCTCACTAGAAAGACGCCCGTCGTAACCAACACAAAGCGTGTTTTGCCCTTGAGACAGTGCTTCAGAAGCGAGAGAGCGGCCAATCAACTCAACCGTTTCAAGCGTCAGCGTTTCATCAACAATTCCGCGAATGTCGTAGGCTCTAAAAATCGATGCATCAATCTCTGCACCCTCATGTTCATCAGAACGCGGTAAAGCAACTTCGGGTTCGTTCAAACCTAACTCCTCATCTAGGTCCAGATCATCAAAATTCAAATCGTCGTCCGAGCTATCTTCAGCATGAGCCTCAACAACGCCCATCGACTCGGCTGCGTTTGAAGCGTTCGGCTTGGCTGCCATGGCTGGTTTCGCTTTTTGCTCCTGTTCAGCAAGCGCTTTGTTCGCATTCTCAAGTAGCGACGATGTTTCTGCAAAAGCCAGGCGCACAGATGACTTTCTCTCACCGGAGATACCAGACAACACCAAACTTGATGTAAGCACCACATCTGAACGAATCTTGTTTAAGCGCAGACGACAAATAAGATAAACAAGAATTAGCGATATTAGGGCCGCTGCAGCGAGAATTGACCAAAGGAACGTTCTATCAACCGCGATTAAGCCATTAGCCGTCGTGGCATAACGAAGCTGCCAAGAGCCGATATGAATAGGCTTAGAAAGTTGCTCACCATGCGCAGGCGAACCAAACTCCATAACCTTCGCCGCATTTTCTGCTGAGCTACTATACAAAGCGATGTTCCCTTCTAATGCTTTAGCCTGCCCCTGCAAAGCGCGTTTTATTTCCGAATCGTCAAATAAAAACAAAATAACGGCAGCGGGCTCATCAGTAACCGCAAGTGCTGCCTGATAAAACCACTTAGAGCCATCATAGAAGGCTTCGAGCTTCAAATTTTCTAGTGTTTGAGCTTTACGAATAGCATCGACACTTGCGTATCCGAGATTTGGGTATAGAGTTCTGACTTGCGGGAGTTGCTCGGCGGATACGACATAGAATTCAACCAAGTCTGGAAATGTCGCTCGCAGCAAATCATGGTTATTCTCAGCGCTCGTTATCAGGCGCTCGATGAGTTCTGGACTGCGTGCAACAGACTTAAGCGCTCCAAGACGCTCATTCGCTAAGAAATTCAAGTCTCTCTGAACAAGCTCAGCGTAACGCGCATTGACGTCCTGCTGCTGCCCGTTTTCTACCGAAGTCACAAAAACGATTTCCAANGCGACAGCCAAGGCGACAATCACTAGAAGCGCAATAGCGGCTGGCTGAAAACTCCAGGCGGCTAAAGACTGGGAAGAGGCTCCGGCTTTATCCTTGGCCGATTTTGATTTCTTGGCCTTTTTCGTTGACGCTTTTTCGGTCTTTACCAAGTCATGCTTTTTCTTAAGTCCCACCATGTGTCCTTCCTGAGCCTGCGACTAGACTAATTATAATTTTATTTTGTACCTGTTGAGCCAAATCCGCCGACGCCGCGATCAGACTCCTGAAAATCTTCCACCAGTTGGAACTCAACCTGAACGACAGGAAGCACAACCAATTGCGCGATACGCTCTCCTGGCTCGATCACAAATGCCGTATTACCTCGGTTCCAACATGACACCATCAACTCACCCTGATAGTCCGAATCTATCAAACCAACTAAATTACCCAGAACAATGCCATGCTTATGCCCTAAACCGGAGCGAGGCAATATCGTGGCCGCAAGCCCCGGGTCCTCAATATAAATGGCAAGTCCTGTGGGGATCAGCTCCGTTTGCCCTGGTTCCAGTTTAATCGCATCATCCAGACACGCTCGCAAGTCGACGCCAGCGGATCCGTTCGTTGCGTATTCCGGCAAAGGAATCTGCGTTCCTATTTTTTCGTTTAGGATTTTTACTTGTAAGGCTTGTTTCATTGTTAGGATCTTTTTTCTTTTAACTGGGAATACATTCTCTCAACCAAAATCTGAGCCAAGGCAACTTTCGTGTCTACAGGCAATGTCTCAAGCCCCGTCTTGCGCACCAGCGTGACGCAATTATGGTCACTATTGAAGCCGATACTTTGATTCGATACGTCGTTCGCGATGACCAAATCAAGCGCTTTTCTCTCAAGCTTACCTTGAGCATACGCCTCTACATCATTGGTCTCAGCAGCAAAGCCGACTATTAGTCGTGACGCATTATCACCCTGAGCAACACTCGCAATGATATCCGGATTTTCTTGCAATTCTATAACCAGATTTTGATCATTTTTCTTCAATTTGCTACTAGATTGCTGAACGGGTGCGTAATCTGCAACTGCGGCAGAGCCTACAAAGATATCAAAACCTAATGCTGCCTGCTCCATTGCTGCGTCATACATTTGATGAGCACTCTCAACATCAATGCGCTGAATTTGGGGGTGCAACGAAAGTGAAACGGGCCCGGCAATAACACAAACATCAGCGCCAGCTAAGCGAAACGCATCTGCGAGAGCGAAACCCATCTTCCCGGAGCTATGGTTGGTAATATAGCGCACAGGATCAATCGCTTCTCGGGTAGGTCCAGCGGTAATAACAACCCGATGGCCCTCAAGGTGAAGATCCGCTTTTACAATCGCTCGCAGAATATCTTGAGGTTCGGTCATACGCCCTGCACCAACATCACCACAAGCCTGCTCTCCCGAATCAGGCCCAATAAGCTGTAACCTTGCGCCATATAGCTTTACGAGTGTTTCGACGTTTCGCTGCGTGACTGAATTAGCCCACATGACCTGATTCATCGCTGGAACAACAGCTAACTCTGCCTGCGTAGCTAAGACTAGAGTAGAAAGAAGATCATCCGCCAAGCCATGCGCCAAACGCGCGATGGTATTAGCGCTTGCGGGAGCAATTAGGATCAAGTCAGCCCACTTAGCAAGCTCAATATGCCCCATCCCTGCTTCAGCGCTTTCATCAAGGAGTTCGGTCGAAACCATCTCACCGCTTAGAGCCTGAAAGGTAAGCGGCTGAACAAATTCACAAGCGCCTCGCGTCATCACGACCCTGACATTCGCGCCAGCTTTTTTAAGCTGTCGACAAAGATCTGCAGATTTATAGGCAGCGATGCCGCCGGTGACGCCGAGAATAATATTTTTGTTTATTACCGACATGTTGAATTCATACTGTTCAATAAAAACAAACCCGCATTCGCAAAGCGAAAGCGGGTTTGTGGGATTAACTCTGAGTTATGTCCTATCGAGGAACAACCTGCTCAGCTTGTGGTCCTTTTTGACCTTGGCCAATAGTGAACTCAACTTCTTGACCTTCAGCTAGAGTTTTAAAACCCTCTGACTGGATGGCGCTGAAATGTACGAATACATCTGGACCACCGTTTTGCTCGATAAAACCGAAGCCTTTTGATTCGTTGAAAAATTTAACCTTACCTGTAACTCGATCTGACATAACTCATTCCTATGTATAACGTAATTGAAACGCTCAAAAACTGGATATCGGTATGAGGAGAATCGAGAGGCGAAGCGCGATCGATCCAAATGTCATAAAAATAGCCGCATTTTTAAGGCTTCCATAGTTATACTAGCTGACTTTAAAAGCAAACACCAAGAATTGTTTA
>NZ_LWFU01000471.1:0-4341 GCF_001635135.1 Oleiphilus sp. HI0080 | reverse complement strand
ACTCGGTGCTGTAAGCAACATGCGCTAACAAAAGTAGTACTTCGTTGCCTAGTTGGTAGCCTTTGTGTGCGGCTTTTACAGCCTGCCATTGCTCTTTTTCTATTCCCTTGGGCGCGCGCGAATTGCACAGGGCTTTCTCGATCTCTGCAAAGTTTCTGGTGCCAAGTGTCAATTCGAGTTGTTCGTAAAAGGCCATCGCATCTTGGAGCACATCGTTGTCATGGTCCCAGATCATATCTGCCGCCGGATTTTCTGGCGTGTAGTTCATATTGAGATAATGATAGGTTTCTGAGAGCACGTGAACAGGGTTACGCTTCCAGGAAAGCTGACCTTTGCTGCTTTGTTCAAAGCTTGTTTTGTGTGTGCTCAGCCAGCCTGACAGGACATGAGGGTTGTTAAATAGCTGTTTCACTGGGCGAGTAAGCAAGAGCGCTTTTAGCTCTGCTGTTGCGGTGATCTCGTCTTTCAATGCTGGTTGCGCTGCAATTTCCTTGGCAACGACAGCCTGATAGACCTGATCTACATCAAGGTCGTTTGCGACCTGCTTTAATTGGCCCACCGCTGTGAGATAAGGCACGATAAATCGCGTGGTGGGGCGGGCATTAATATTATTGCCGATGAACCAGTTGACCAAACCGTAGTGAAATTCAAGGTTAGTAGAGAGGTCTTTGCCTTCAAGTTTGGTGACACGCAAAATTTCAGACAGCCGCTGATAGCTTTCCATTCGGCTGTTGCCGACCGTGAGCAACAGTGCAACGTTGCTATCGTAGGCGCCGGCTAGATGATAGGTCATGAATACGTCCGTATCAGGGTTATGCAAACTGATGCCCTGATCATCTCGAATCTCGCCTTCAAGAGGATTAGACCAGTGTTTAATCACTCCGCCAGCATGCGGTGCAAGCGCGTCATTTGTCGCGTTTAAGCGCGCCTCAACAGAGGCATTAAAACGAGGAACTCTAGTCGGCTTTGGTAGTCGTTTGCCGTGTGCTGCGAGCAGAACCATGGCTTCCACTAGTGACGTGACAACAAAGTGTTCATTGTCGTTCTCTGGGTTGGCGAAGCGCAAACTGTAGCAGAGCTCGGTTACGCGGTGCTCAACTTGAATGCGTGTGTTCATTTCCATGAAGAAGTGCTTGTCGCGATCAACGATGCATTCAAATGTTGAGACGTTGTCTAAGCCGACGGCCTCGCCGAAGCGCTCCGCTTCTTGTTCCATCGCCTCCAGCGTTTTAATGTCCTGGCTCAATACTTTTACTTCTGCATCACGGCCGGCTTTTACCGCATGGGCAAGTGCGTTTTGCAAATCCTCAGCCGTAACCGAGACTTCCAAAAGCTTTTGCTCGTGCATCTGTAATGAGCAGTCGCGGCCGCCCAGAGCCAGAGTCCACTCGCCATTGCCGATGACCTGAATTTCTTGGTGGCGTGTCGTCTCGATATTCAGCTCGACCAACACGTTTTTGTTATCGCCTACGCCGGTGGTTTTTACTTCGTTTAGAATTTCCAGTACCAAGCTTGGTGCAAGATCGGCTACTTCTTTTAGGCGTTTGTCCGCGCTGCCCTTAAGTGATGCAGGGCTTGGTAAAATACGCTGGCCTTTTCCGCCACCACCGCCAATTGCTTTCAGACGAATGCGGTTTTCAGGGTGCTTTTTGCCAATCTCGACGACTTGTTCAGCAATACTCTCTTGAAGCTCTGCCACGGTGTAAAGATCCACACCTTTCTTGTAGCCCGCAGCGAGGACAATGTCGGCTTTGTCCTCCAATGTTTCTGCCGCATCGAAGGCTTCCCGGTCAAGCGGAAGGCTTTCGGCCTCTGCCAACGCAAGCAGCTGGGCTTCATCTTTGTGTTTCTTGAGCAAGGCAAGCGCGGTTGCATTGTCCACGCCTGGTGTGACGCTTACGCCAACCTTCAGTGCAGTGCGTTTTGCTTCGTCTTTCAAGCCGGCATCGTGGACTGTCTTTGAGCATGGGCCAATGAAGGTCAGCCCCGCGCTTTCCATCGCGGCGACCATGGTTTCGTCTTCGGCCATAAAACCATAACCAGCAAATACAGCATTGTAATTGTTGGTTTTGGCGATCTGAATAATTTGCTGAATACGCTGTTCGCGCTCAGCTTTGTCCGCTCCAGTATAATCTGGTACGCGATGCACCCGACTCGGGTCAGGCATTTGTCGTAGCTCTGGTGCAAGTGCATTTTGATACACCACGCTATCTTTTTCGGAGAGCAAAATGCCGTAGTATTCGATGCCCATTTCCGTGAATACATCCATGGCTTCTTTTCGAATCGGGCCGCGACAGATAATCAGTGGGTGAATGTCTCGACAGTCAAAGCTGCGTACCCAGCTGGATGGCGCGTTGTGAAGTTGACGGTCTCTGTGGATCAGGTCGTTATTTAAATAATGATTCTTACTCATAATCTTGTTCTATCTCTCTGAAGTTCAAACAGACCGTCGTTTAGAAAAATTCTCGCTGAACGGATTGCATCGGCTCAGCCGTGTAGTGACTTAGATGAAAATTCATGTTCTCGCAGAGAACCTTCCGCAAATCTTTTGGCATGACAATTTGCGAAATCGAACCCAAACTCAGTGCCTCGTTGGGGTTCATCAACTCTTCTTCGTAGCGCTTTGCCAGCAAAGCTTCTTGCTCTTTACCCCAAGCGGCGCTTTCTTCTCCTGCTTTTACGGCACCACGTATCGCTCGTAGCTCATTTTTGTAGACGAACTCCACGCCTGCTGGCCCCATCACGGCTGCGCGAGTAGACGGTAATGCGATTACAAAATCAGCGCCGGTCGGATAATTATTGTAAGAGGCGTATGCGCCACCAAACGCGTTACGGATAATGACCAAAAAGCGTGGTGTGCGAAGATCAACGATCGCATCAAGCATCGCTCGGCCAGCTTGCACGATACCTGCCGTCTCTTGCTCCTTGCCCGGTAGAAACCCGGTTGTATCTTCCATGAAAATGACGGGTATGTTGTAAAGGTTGCAGAAGCGAATAAAGCGGGCATTTTTGTAAGCAGCGGCGATATCAATTTGCCCTGATGCAACAGCGCTGTTGTTCGCCACAAAGCCGATGACATTGCCACCCATACGGCCCAGCGCCGTAATGGTGTTTCTGGCGCGATCAGGCTGTACCTCAAGAAAATCGCCATGGTCACACAGCTCTTGTATCAGGATGCTGACATCCAAAGGTGTGTTAAACCCGCTTGGTCCGTTGAAGGCTTTCTTCAATAGAATGTCGATGTCCCAAGTTTGACGCTTAAGGGAATCAGATGTGGGCTGATGCGGCGCCAATTCGCTATTGTTGCTTGGGATATAGTTGAGAATTTCTTTTACTTTTTTGAGTGCGGCGACTTCGTCTTCCACCACAAAGTCGGTCACGCCGCTTTGGCTGTGCACTCCAGGGCCACCTAGCTCGTCTGGCGTCACATCCTCACCAAGAACACTTTTCACAACGCCTGGGCCAGTTAATCCAAAGAAGGTGTTTTTGGGTTGGATCATAAAGCTGCCCTGGCGTGGCAGATAAGAGCCCCCGCCAGCATTGAAGCCGAACATGCACATAATGCTTGGCACAACACCGCTGATCTTGCGCAGGGCTGTAAAGGCTTCTGCGTAGCCATCTAATCCGCCAACGCCAGCGGGAACATAAGCACCGGCACTGTCATTCAACCCGACCAGAGGAATGCGGCGCTTGGCTGCCAGCTCGATTAAACGCGCGAGTTTTTTGCCGTTGGTGGCATCCATGGAACCGGCGCGGACGGTGAAGTCATGACCATAGAGGGCGACATCCCGGCCATTTATTTTGACGATAGCAGTAACTAAAGAGGCGCCATCAAGGTTTGGCCCCCAGTTCTGGAAAAGTATTGTTGGCGTTTCGCCGGCATCGGTGAGTACGTCAATACGCTCCCAAATGGTCATGCGGTTTTTTGCATGTTGACGACTGATTGCTTTAACGCCTGCTGCTTTTCTGGGTCGCTTGATGAGCGCCCAGCCTTTCTTCAGGCTGTCCTCGTAAGGGCCGGGTTGATAGGTTGCTTGACCTGGAACTTCGAATTTCAGCTCTTCGGTTTGACTAAAAGGATTTTCTAGAGAAATAGATACTTCAACGCGATCGTTCATAAGGCATCAGGCTTATTTTAATATGTTCGAGTTGCGGTTAGCACAATCACTAACCAGTTGACTGCGGCAATCTTAAATTGAAACTAGCTAAAAGTGAAACTATGTCTGTTCTACTTTGGTCTATATAAGTAATTGATAAATATCGTTTTGTATAATAATTTGGAATTTTATAGACATAATTTGAAAACAAAAATAGACATAATTGATCATCTTGATTGCGTGT
>NZ_LWFU01000470.1:0-9860 GCF_001635135.1 Oleiphilus sp. HI0080 | reverse complement strand
CAGAGATCAATATGCCAAAGTGAAAATCTCCGCTTTTGACTTTGCGGTCTATGGTGGTTTGGATGGCAAAGTTGAGACCATCTCCGCCGACTCCATTACCGATCAACGCGGCAACAGTTACTATATTGTCAAAGTACATGTCGATAAATCGTACTTTGGCGAAGGGGAGAATCGCTTAAACGTCATCCCTGGCATGCAAGCAACGGTCGATATCAGCGTTGCAGAGAGAACAGTACTTGAATACATTATGAAGCCATTGCTGCGCGTACTGCAGAGATAATAAGCCAACGAAAGCAGGCACATTGAACGCAACTTTACGTCAGTTAATCGCGCTTTAGAGCGAAACAGAACAGAAAGAAAAGATGAGTTTCAAGGAGAAACAAACGAATGAAGCGGACAAGACAGCTAAGTGTCATGCTTGCAGGGCTTCTAGCCTACCAGGTTCCCTTCGCAGACAACCTAGAGCAGGTTGTATTTGATGCGATTCAAACCAACCCCGACATGGCGATCTCGGTGCAGAATTATTATGCTTCGCGCGCCGAGCTCGATTCCGCGCAAGGTAATTTCCTACCGAGCTTAGATCTAACAGCAGATACCGGAAAAGAAGACATTGATCGTGTCGGCTCGACATCAGATACCAATGAAACGCGCGCTCAAGCCAAGCTGCAATTAACAATTCCTGTGTTTCGAGGCTTTGCGAACACCAACGAATATGACCGTGCCGACTTTGCAATGCAGGCTAACTATTATCAAAGTCTCGCTCAAGCGGAGCAGCTTTCATTACAAATCGCCCGCGCCTATACCAATGTTCTAAATGCACAAGATGTCGTTCGCCTTTCGGTTGAAAACCTAAAATTGCACGAGAATACATACGACTTGGTAGAGGCGCGCAAGAAACAAGGTGTTGCCGACAAGGCCGATCTAACACAAATGAAAGGTCGCCTATCACGCGTTAAAGCCAATTTGCTGGCTGCGCGCAATAATTTGCGCGACGCGGAGACCAGCTACATTCAGTTGACCGGAACGCGCCCCTCAAATCTAGTGCGTCCTCAAATAGACAGCACCTACTTGCCAGAAAGCAATGAACGCGCCACAACACTCGCACTAGCGAATAACCAAAACCTCATTGCCAGCCGCCTAAGTGCGCAAGCTTCTGCAGCGAACTCCGACGGTTTAAACGCTCACTATTACCCGAACCTCGACATCGTTGCAGACCAAACCTGGAAGGATCATGTCTCTGGCGAGCAAGGCCATGAAAATGAATGGCGCGTGTTGCTTGAGATGAACTGGAATCTCTATTCAGGCGGCCGTAGCAATTCGAAGCAGAAACAAGCGCGTTATCAGGAAGAGGCCGCGCGCATGCGTTCTAATCGTATCTATCGCGAAGTGCAAGCAAATGTCGACTCGTCATGGGACGCCTACATGACGCTCAAACAAACACTCGTTCATCTACAGGATTACGTTGATCAGTCTGCAGAGAGCGCCAAGTTGTATATGGCGCAGTTCAAAGCGGGCCGTCGAACCCTTCTTGATTTGTTAGATGCACAAAACGAGCTATTTGAAGCGCGCAAGCAATATCTCGCGTCAGACTATCAGTATGTATACTCCCAGTATCGTGTTGTTGCGAGCATGAGCTACATTTTAGATGCGTTGCGTGTAAACGTGATGACCCCGCTGCTAGAGAAAGAAGATGAAACCGGCACAGAGGAGGCAACGACCAATGGATAAAATCTCTCGTATTACCTTAACGCTTGTGCTCGCCGGCCTCGGTTTAACAGCATGCGGTACAAACCCGCCCGAAGACCCACGATTCGACAGCTTTGGCTCAGGGCTTCCCGCGCAACATAATGAAGATGTCGTGCCACCCTATCCAGAACAACCCTTTGTTCCTGCGCAAGCCAAGATATCCGACAGCGATTCAGATGGTGTAATTGATCACCGAGATGAATGTGACGATCACAAAGAAGGTGTCGAGCTGGACAACCAAGGCTGCGCAAAGCTAGTCAATTCGATTCGTTCAATAGATCTCGATGTTGAATTTGCGACAGGCAGCGCTGAGATAGAGAAACGTTACTACCCAGCTATCGAAGAGCTGGCCAAGCTACATCAACAAAGTAGCGAGTTTGTCGTGCTAATAGAGGGACATACAGATAACACCGGCCCGCGTTCTAAGAACATCGCACTATCAAAACAGCGCGCAAAAGCCGTCGCAAATATCCTCATTAGTGACTTTAACGTTTCAAAAGAACAGGTACTCACCACGGGTCTTGGTCCTGACGAACCGATTGCCAGCAATGACACGTCCGAAGGCCGGCAAAAGAACCGCCGCATGGTAGCGCATCTAATCACAAGAGACAGACTTCTCGCTATGCATTACGACATTTGGACGATCGATCTTGGAAACGCGGAGGAACCTAAAAAAGCCCTGTTCGAAGCGATGTGAATTGGCGAAGAACATGACAAGATCACGCGTTAGCGCACCCCGAATGTTTCGACGTGACGAAGCAAGACGCTTAATCGTACCCCTTTCAACGCGCTCCTGCTCCGACCTCAAACACTGAAAATACGGCGACGAGAGTGACGAGAAAAACGAGAAAAACAAGAGTCTGTCTTTGAGAAATACCGGAAAAGAAAGAACGAATTTCAAAAGAATCGGCGAATGCCGAACTACTAATGCTTTGTATCTAGAATATCGCCGATGCTAAGCGTTTGAACGTCACTTTGAACGCTTTCACCATCAGAAGATAAGGCCTCAATAATAAAGGCGTAGTCGCGGCTCTCATCGAGTACACCAGCAACACGCACTATGCCCTCTGCATCGATCATGAAAGGGCCGCTGTAATCGCTCTCGCCATCCGCTTCAAGCAAACGATAGATGACCGTATGAAGATGAAAATCGAATTCCTCCGGCGATGCACGCACCCCCACCTCAGTGCCCGTCCGCACTTTGCGTAATGTAGCAACGCGTCGGTTCAAATCAACACTATATCGCGTGCTGTTCTCGCGTGTCTTGTCGTTGCGGCGCTCTACCATGCGTATCTCCATAACCTTCCTTCCCTGATCCCATCAAACATCTTTTGTGACAGACGTCACATAAATATTGAGCAAAGCTTAGAACAGAAAAAAGCCGCCATGATGGCGATGTTGCAATGTTTTGTAACAGTCCGCTACCAAACGTAATCAACGAAAACGGCTTTACCATGAAGCGGCTCGACCCAAAATGGCAAGAATCGATATATAACTGCGAAGCACTAGACCATTAAGATATAATCGCGGAACGTTCATCTAAACACGTAATGTAATGACCACGACCTTTGTTCTTAGAGCCCGAGCGGCACCCACTGATCCCGATGCCTTTTTGGCTGAAGTAGGACTCGATGCCCACACCGAGATTATTGCGCACACGTTGATGAATGCGATGTTTGTTGCCCAGTCACATCGAGACAACGTGATCGTCCACGTAGTTTTAGAGAGCACCGCGGACTTCTCACGCACCGTCACCTTTACTGCAGAAGAGCTTTCTAACATTGGCGGCTTTCACGAGGCAGCCTTATTGGAAAAAGTCGCTCGGGCACTTCGTGTTTCGGTGGGCATGCGTAAAGAGCAAGAGAAACAGGTCGAACCGGGCCTGCGCGTTCGAACACTTAGTTTCGAGCGTTTGGTCAAGGAACTAGCCGAAGAGCATGCGCTTTACATGATGGACATCAAGGGCGAATCAATACGAGAGGTCGAGTTCAAACCCAATCCCTGCTTTATTCTTACCGACCATATCCCAATGCCAAAAAAGAGCTACAACACGCTAAAGCGATACGGCACCGAGAAACTCAATCTTGGCCCTAGAATGCTCTTCGCTTCACAATGCGTGGTGCTAATTCATAACGAGCTCGATCGATTATTTTAACGTGAGGGCGCTTCCCTCCCTTTAAAACACTATCCGGACATAAGACGAATAGTCCGAATGAGAAGCGCTTCCAGGCATTGGTTCAAGACGGCATGTTGGAGGAATCAAACTGCGCTAATTCTGTTACTACCGCATTTTCAATACGCTTCACGTCTTCCAGCACTTCCAAGCTCTCTCTGTCATCCTCAAAACGAGCCTTGGCTTCTAATAAATCTCGTGCTTGTTTTAATTTTTTCAGAATCTCTCGAAAACCCGCTTCGATACCATCTTCTTCATTGCCGCCCTGCTCTCGGGCTTGCTGGCTGTTTTTATCTGAAAAGCCATCTTGCGAAGAAAACTGCTCGTATGCGCTAATCGCCTCCTGTTTCAGTTTATCCATTGCACTCGCACCAAACTGCGTGTTTTGATCAACCTCTCGTGAAACGTTAGCCACACCCATCGAGAATTCCATCTTTCCACTTTGCTCCAGAACAAACAAAGACGCGCTTTGCGACGGTTCCGTGATTGAGGAGGAAGAGACTTCCGAAGCGCTGGCAAGACGCGTGACACTCGATAGCGAATCGGACGAGGACTGAGAGCCCGCCTGAAAACCCTGGATATCTTCCATTCCTTTTAGGGCTTTGTATTGCGAGATGAGGCGTTTTAGATCTAGGCCAAAACGTTTCAGCTCATTAGAGAGTGCTTCAACCTGCTCTGGACCCGACATTATAATTCGGCGTACCAAGGCTTCTGAACGAGAGAACAGATCAGCCACGCGTTGACGTAGCATCTCCTTAAGCTGGGACATGGGCGATAAGCTCACTTGCTCGCCCATACTTTTGGAGAGGTTTGTTGGCTCATCTGTCGATGTTTCTGTCGACACGCCAAAAAGCGAGTTATCCTGTTCATCCTGCAATCGCTGAACCGCACCTAACGGCAAGGCACCATGCGTTTGCGCATCGCGAACAAGTGATGACGAACCAGGGCTGAGAATCTGTTTTATTGCTATTAGCGGCATAGAGAAACGATCGAATTTGGACGACATGACGCTAAATGGTACCGCGTACAGAGGCCAAACCTGGAGTGAAGTTTTGCAAAAAGAAGTCCGTCGAGTGCGAAGCGCCGCTCTAAGCTGTGGCCGCGCCTTGATCTAGCGCTTTATGGTCTGGGAGTATCGCAACCCATCAACCGATCGATCGACACGTTTTAGCATCAGCGTCTCATCGATAGTTGCTACATCAAATTCTATTCAAGAACGATGTGTGCCCCTTTGCCCATCTTCTTAGCCTGATACATCGCTTTATCGGCTTTTTCGTACAGCTTCTCAGGTGTCATAGGCGGCGCATGCCAAGCAATACCAATGCTCAAAGTCGGCACAAAGTTCAAGCCGGCTTTGGAAGCGAAGTCCTGAAAATGACTACGAATACGTTCAATAAGATACGCCGCCCCGGTGCGTTCTTTGGTGTACACCATCAGCAAGGCAAACTCATCACCACCGACTCGCGCCGCAATATCTTCTTTGCGTTTACAGGCATTTAGTGTGTCACCGAGCGCCTTCAATGCTCTGTCACCCGCGCTATGGCCCTGTTCATCATTTAGTATTTTGAAGTTATCAACATCTATCAGCGCCAATGCCATGGCTTCACCAGAGCGATCGTGTTCCGATACGGCCCTTTCGAGCACCTCATCAAAATAGGCTCGGTTGTGGATTTTGGTAAGCGCATCCACGGTTGCGCGTTCATAGTAGCTACGCGTGATTTTATGCCGCTCTACCGCCTGCTTAATTTGCCAATCAATTCTGGATGATTTTAAAGCTGACTTCGGTACATACTCTTCAAAACCCAGTTGAAGTGCTTGCTCTGCAAAGTCTTCATCGTCCAAATCGGTAAGAATGACCATTGGTGTTTCGATGTTGTGTTCTTGAATACTCGTCAGTGTTTCAAGCCCGCTGGAGTCAGGCAAGCCCAAGTCCAAGACAACAACATCAAAGCTTTCTGTATCCAAACGTTCCAGCGCCGCGCCAAGCGTATTGCAATGCTCAAACTGATAGCTGCGCCTATCGTCTTTTTTCAACAAAGACATGATCATCCGAAGATCGTCTGGATCGTCCTCGACTATCAACACTGTATAGTTGTCGTCCTTCATCGCCATCTTAGTCCTTTTGCACTCCTTGTTTATGGCCAACATACCTAAAAACCGGATCAACTCAGGCTTGGCAGTTTTGCGCAGTTGGACCAGTACTCTGCAAGCACTCGAGTGACAAACTCGGCCTGATCTCGATCATGTGGTTTGGTAACAAAGCTATTGGCCCCCAATTGATAACTCTTCTGAATATCTGCGTCGGCTCCAGAGGTGCTGTAAACAATAATCGGAAGCGCATCTAAGCGTCTATCAGACCGAATACGCTCTATTACTTCATAACCGCTGATCTCTGGCATGTTCAAATCCAGCAGCACGACCGTGCGCTTGTGGAGTTTGTAGTTTGACTCTGCCAAATATGTCTCGAAGGTTACCCATGAATCAAAACATTGAAGATCGGCATCTGGCGCATAACGATTTAGATCTCCTTTAAATAAGTAGTGCTCATCCACATCATCATCAATGAACAAAAACTGCACATCCTTCGTGCTCATGTATATACCCCGAATCTTACATCCTATTTGGCAATGGAAATTGTAGTTCAATTTTTGGGAAGACAAATTAAAAAGCTAGAACCCTGATCATTGCTCTCTTCTACTTTAATGGTTCCGCCGTGGCGCTCGATGATTCGCTGGCAAATCGACAAGCCCATTCCCGAACCCGAAATCGACTTGGTCACCAAACGACGGAATGGTTCAAAGATCGCTTCATGCATATTCTCTGGTATACCGCCGGCGTTGTCCTTCACGCGAATAACAACCTCTTTTTGGTTCTCTTCGCACGAAATGTGTATTTGCGGCTCTCTTTCCTCGGGGCAATAACGGATAGCATTGGTAATGAGGTTCTGAAATACGTGCAGCATTGCCGCTTTATCGATAATCAAACCGGTAGAGCCACCAATTAGGCGCACATTCGCTTGACGCTCGTGGATCAGCGCATCGAGTTGCTCTGTCACATCCTGCAACAACGCCTCTAAGTTGATTTGCTGAAGAGTCACCTCAAGGCGTTGCGCTCTTGAGAGTTCCATCAACGCTGAGACCATGGCCTTCATTCTACTGGCAGCATCTGCAATTCGGCTTAACTCATATTGGGCATCCTCATCAGCGAGTTCCCCTTGTAAACGCTCCTGAAGGCTATCAGAGAACATCATAATTTTACGCAAGGGCTCTTGCAGGTCATGAGACGCCGCATAAGCAAATCGCTCTAGCTCTGCATTCGAGTTTGCCAACTCTTTCTCGATTTCTTTGCGTTTTGAAATGTCCTGAATTACGGAGATAAAATACTCCGGTTTTTTTTCTCCTGTACGTTTGTCCTCTGAACGCACCACCGACACAGTCAGATGAACCCAGACAATATGACCGCCTTTATGGAAATAACGTTTTTCAAGTGCATAAGAGTTTGCTTTCCCATTCATTAACTCACTGAGTAAGGAGAGGTCTTTCTCTAAGTCATCCGGATACGTAATATCCTGAAAGGTTAACGTCAACAATTCTCCCTCTGTATAACCCACTATGCTGCAGAGTCTTTGATTCACTCTCAGCCAATTACCTTCGGTGGAAACATGCGCAATACCCACAGCGGCAAGCTCAAAGGTATTGATAAAGTCCTTTGAGATTTCATCATTGATGGCAATCTGCTCTTCAAGCTGATCGGACAACGCGACTGTTTCTTTTACGCTTGCCAATGTGCCATACATAAAGAGCGGTTTGTCGCGCTCATCAAAACGCGCTTCACCACGCGCTTGCATCCATTCATACTCACCATGGGAATTCTTCCCTCTGTACTCAACCAAGTAAGGGGTTCGTTTTTCAAAGTGCCCCTGCAGCACCGCGCTTACTTTCGACTTATCGTCGGGATGAATATGCCCCAACCAATCGTCGAGACTATAGCCTTGCGAGGCCGGATCAAAACCAATCAACTCAAGCAGTCTGGGGCTATACCAGACATCACCGTTTTGGACATTCCATTCCCAGATGCCCTCATCGGCAGCTTCAATTGCTCTTAATAATCTCGAAGACTGTGTCACCACAGTTTCTTCCAAATTTAGTACTTCGTTAACACCGATAATGGAGGCAAAGACGAATTTCTCCCCGTCGATACTTTTTGGTACCAGACCTACCTCGAGATGAACCGACTCACCATTTGCTTTTCGACCCTGCACTACTCGGCCTTTCGCCATCGCTTGAGGCGCATCTGAATGACTAAAAAAGCGCGAAAAATGCATCAAATGCCCAGAGCGATCCTGCTCCAAAATCAGCGATTCAATGTGCTGACCAACCAGCTGGTTTTCATCGTAGCCAAACAGTCGTTCAACCTCTTTGTTTGCGTACACAAGCTCGCCTGTGGCGCGAATAATCAACACACCAGATGGCGTAAAGTCGATTGCGGCGCGAACCAAACTATCGAAGCGCTTCTCTAACTTAAGCTGCTCTATTTCTCGCTCGCGAACAAATCTTTCTCTCAATGCTTGTTCGTGCTGCTCGGGAGTAGGGATACTTAAAGCGGGCTTGATATAACGAAAAGTGGCAACGGCGGTCGCAAACGATACGATCGCGGTCATCGCTTTTAGTATCGCCATCACCCCATATGAGCCGTACCAAATGGTGTAAATAGAAAATAAGTGAGTAATACCACAAAGCAGTATAAACGCGGCAAACAGCAGCGCGATGCCACGAAACTGAATATCAGGTCGTTTTTGAAGAAAAATAAGGAGCGCGATTGGGATCGAAAAGTAGGAGATAGCAATCAGCGCGTCCGCACCGACGGTCAGCCAAAGAATGCCTGGCAACCAAAGAAAACAATGGCCGTGCGGCATATAGTCGGAGCTAAAAAACTCAATTAGAAATTCCAAGCATGCCTCTCTTTTAGCAAGGAGGCGAGCACCGGCACTAAGCCGGGCAGGCTCCTATCTGTGCGTTAACTGGAGCGGCTCGGTTTACGCATCCAGTATATTTCATAGGCGATCAAAGCAATGGATAAAAGCAAAAACCACCAAATGAATGCTTCTATATAGGCCATAATTGCAGCAGTAACAAACAAGTAAATGCCTACAAGCATGAAGCGAGAGTGAATGCGCAAACCGTCAGTAAACACGGCTAAGGCGAGCAGTAATACGGCGACCAACCCAGCCTGAGAGGCGTCTAAGCGCTCCGTTTTGATAAACAAGAACACAATTCCTAAAGCACCAATACTCCCAAGCCAGTGCAAGATATGATGTAAAATCGCGTTTTGTTGAGCGCCGTCTTTAGCCTGAATAATGAACAGCAAACCCACAGCGATGTAACAACCAAACCAGTAATAGAGACTCCAGGAAACAGACACCTCAATCAGGCCAACGCCAGTCATCGACAAAATCAGAACCAGAAAGGGGGATACTTTTTGCAGCACACGATACTCCTTTAGTATTTATCGTAGTTTTGGAGCATCGAGTTAAACGTTAAAACCCGAGCTCTGTTTTATTCGTTTTTGGAAAGATCTATTTGNTCGCCGAGTTGGAAGGAGCCGTTGAGGTTGATGATCGCGAAGCGATTGAGCGGATTGTTGACAGCTATACAACGGGCATTGAATATGTCGCCCGTGAAATCGAACAAATAGATCTTTCCAAAAACGAATAAAACAGAGCTCGGGTTTTAACGTTTAACTCGATGCTCCAAAACTACGATAAATACTAAAGGAGTATCGTGTGCTGCAAAAAGTATCCCCCTTTCTGGTTCTGATTTTGTCGATGACTGGCGTTGGCCTGATTGAGGTGTCTGTTTCCTGGAGTCTCTATTACTGGTTTGGTTGTTACATCGCTGTGGGTTTGCTGTTCATTATTCAGGCTAAAGACGGCGCTCAACAA
>NZ_LWFU01000469.1:0-4742 GCF_001635135.1 Oleiphilus sp. HI0080 | reverse complement strand
ACGGCATAAATACCTTGCTTGCTGATTGATCACTTTCTTGTGTCGTATTGATGTAAGCTCGTGTACTCGTCCACGGCAGGCACAACCATATTCATAGCGTTTCAAGCGCCGAGCCGGCTTCGTATCATATTGATGAGTCACTTCAGGTTTCTGTCGTAGCACCTCGCTCATTACCGACTGCCACTCTTTTCCATGCGGACGGACGTTGCGCCCGTACAACTGAAACACAATAAAATGTGCGACCTCATGCCCGATTGTCTCGGTAATAAAACGCTGACCATATGCTTCGAGCATCGAAGCATTTAGGCGTATTTCATTGAACGTCACCTTGGCGCTAACAGGCCCTGTCGAGCGTCCAACCTTAGCCCGAAACTGGCCAGCTGACCTACCCCGCAAAGAAAAGCTAACCGCATCTAGCTCAAAGCTTCGCTGAAAATATCTCTCTGAGAGCGAGAGGCATCTTTCTAATTCATTGATCGCCAAGCGCTGTAGAGCTGACAAATTTTCTGGCGCGGAAAAACTAGGCATAGGTAAAATCAGATTAGGCATGAAGCGAAATTTTAATTGCGCTAGTATGCCCAACTCATCAAATCACGAACAGTTAAAACAATGTACGAAATCAGCTTCCTCAGTGTCAGTCTACTCGTTGCGATGGGCTTTTTAGCAGGCATAATCAATACGATGGCAGGCGGAGGTTCCAATCTAACCATTCCTGCGCTAATGGTCATGGGATTACCTGCGGATATTGCCAACGCGACCAATCGTGTTAGTGTTTTCTTTCAATCGCTAACCGCGACAAAAGGGTTCAGCAAGCACGGTAAGCTCGATATACCTGATTTGAAAAAGATCGTTGGTGTGACGCTCATTGGCGGCTTAGCGGGCGCGATCCTCGCGTCCTATATGCCAGCAGAGTATCTTAAACCAGTTTTATTGTGCTCTATGATACTGATGGCAGGAATTATACTCTTCAAGCCCGCCGTTGTTGCTCCCCCTGAAGGAACGATACCACTCAAGATATCCGAATCAGCCAGCTCTGTTCCCATGCTTCTTTTAGCCGGTTTTTATGGTGGCTTTGTTCAGGCAGGGGTCGGATTTATACTTATTGCCGCTGTAGCGGGTAGCTTGCGCTACGACCTTGTCCGTTCAAACGCATTAAAGATTGTATGCACCCTTGGTTTTACTGTGGTTGCCCTCATTATCTTTATTTGGAACGATCAAATATTGTGGGTCCCGGGCTTGATCCTTGCGATTGGCTCAATCGTTGGGGCACACATTGCCGTTAAAATAACCATTAACTTAAGCCAAAAAGCGTTGAAGTGGTTTTTGTTTTTGATGACGATATTTGCTAGCGCAGCCGCTCTACTAACCTAGTTAATGATCTGGCCGCACTCTATCTAATAACAATCACAGTAGGGGTTATTCATGTCAGAAGAAAACGCAAGCACAGTTGTCTGTGTCACCGGTGCATCAGGTTTTATTGCTGCTCATCTAGTAAAACAATTACTCGCTCAGGGCTATCGTGTGCGCGCAACCGTTCGAGGTGCTCCAGATAGATATCCTTATTTAACGAACCTTGAAGGTGCGAAAGAGCGATTAGAATTTCACAAAGCCAATCTTCTCGAAGAAGGCGCCTACGATAAAGTCGTCGATGGTTGTGATTATGTATTGCATACCGCAAGCCCTTACATCGTAAACGTTAAGGATTCGCAGAAAGAGCTTGTTGACCCTGCGGTTAACGGCACCCTTAACGTTTTAAAAGCATGCGAAAAATCCGATTCCGTAAAACGCGTTGTTATCACCTCTTCCCTCGCCGCAATAACCGATGAGCCCCACAGTGACAAGGTCTTCTCGGAAGCGGACTGGAACGAGAAATCCAACTTAAAGCGCAACCCCTACTTTTATTCAAAAGTGTGTGCAGAGAAAGCTGCATGGAAATATCTCGAGGAGCATAAAGGCACGTGCGGCTTTGATATCGTTACCATTAACCCATTCATGGTGATTGGCCCATCGCTGGGACCGTCATTGAACGAGTCAAACAAAGTTATTAGAGACCTTATGCACGGCCAGTATCCGTGTCTGATGACCCTAAACTGGGGTATCGTCGATGTCAGAGATGTCGCAAATTCACATATTCTCGCCATGACCACGCCCGACGCGTCTGGACGCTATTTGATTGTCAATGAGAACTGGAAGATGGATGAGCTCGTCAATTACCTACGTGATGATTTGGGCTACACCGATTATCGCTTGCCTAAACTCAATTTGGATAACCCATTCGGAACCAAGCTGATGCATCTTCTTTCTTACACTCAGCCCTCAGGTAATGGTACCTATATGCGGTCGCATATTGGACAGAAAATGCGCTTTGATAACAGCAAAGCGATCAACGAGCTTGGCATTCAATACATTCCAATTAAAGAGAGTGTGGCTGCTGCCGTTGAGGACATGCTTGTCTGGGGGCATTTACGTCCTCGCAAAGCGAACAAGACCGCCGCTGCATAACTTTAGTCAAATAGTCCAGCAAGAGCGCTTGGTAGAATTGCCATGATTCACCAAGCGCTTTATTTCGGACTCGCGGACTGCGCCGTACCTTTCTCAAGAATAAGCATAGCGGCCTTACGATCAACGCCCCATCGGTACTGGTTGATGGCGCCGCTTGCTCTAATAACGCGATGGCATGGAATCAAATAGCCAACCGGGTTTTTAGCGACAGCTGATGCCACGGCCCTGACAGAGTTTTCCATCCCTAGGTAGTCAGATAGCGCTTGGTAGCTCCAGACACTCCCCTCTGGTATCGCAAGCAACGCTTCCCATACCTTGACCTGAAATACCGTTCCCTTCACCCAAATCTTTAGTCCGCCGTTCTTTCGGTTAATTTCCGCACTACGGCGTTCGGCGAGCGAAGTAAATATCCGAGCACATTGCTGCTCTGCTTCGATGTCGGAATGCACATAGTGCGCATTGGGCCACTCGCATGCCAACTCCTCAACCGCTGCGTTGAAATTGAGCTGATCATGCAGAAACGCGAGCTTAATGGTGCCGCGATTTGTCCAAGCAATAAACGCCTCGCCAAACGGGGACAAACTAACTCCGTAATTAATCGTGAGTCCATGGCCTGCAGACTTAAACTCGCCAGGAGTGACGGCCTCAAAGCGGATATAGTTATCATACAAGCGGCTTTCGCTGGAATAACCAATTGTGGCGGAGGTCTCCGCAACACTGCAGTCGTGCAACAAAGATCTTGAGTGATGGCGATTGACTGCTAGCAAGAACTGTTTAGGGCTTAAGCCTGCCCACTCTTGGAAAGTACGCTGAAAGTGTGCGCTGCTCAGATTGGCAACAGTCGCCAAGTCGGAGAGTGTTGGCTGTTGCTTCGCATTATCGACAAGGTGGTTTATCACCTTTGCCATTCTTTGATACAAGTGATTTTGTTCTTCATGCATGAGACCACCTTATCATGAGCGTAAGCGGCTTCGTCACCCGTTTCTTGCGATATTTATGAAGCGCCGAGATGCTGCTCTAGCTGAGCGCGTATCGACTCTGGAATCGGCTCAGACCGCTTATTTATATGGTCAAAATGCACCATTATTGCAACTCCCTTGGCACAAAGCTTGTCGTTCTGCCATGCTTCTTGATAAACCTCTAATGAACTATTTCCAATCTTTTGGATGCTCGTCTTGATGCTTACATCAATCCCGTAAAAAAGCTCTCCGGTGTATTCCACCTCGACTTTCGCCAAAATCAGGTTCCATTCTTTCGGTAAAAGAGTGGGAACAAAAATCTGAAATATAGGCGTGCGGCACTGTTCAAACCAAACAGGCAGCGTTGCGTTGTTAATGTGGCCGAGCGCATCAGTCTCAGCGAAACGTGGTTGAATGATTTCCGTGAACATTGAATTCTCCGCTTGTCTTTATTCTTTACACTTTGCTTACATGCACAAAAAAGCACGCCGAAGCGTGCTTTTGAGCGAGGATTTGGACTTAGCTGACTTTCGGGTCAAGCTCGCCACGCTGGTAGCGCTCAAACATCGCCTCAAGACTAACAGCCTTTATCTTAGAAGCATTACCCGCTGTGCCGAACGCTTCGTAGCGAGACACGACAATCTCTTTCATTGCCGTGACCGTTTCTTTTAGATACTTACGAGGATCAAACTCAGAAGGGTTTTGTGCCAAGAAACGTCTTACCGCACCGGTTGAAGCCAATCGCAGATCTGTATCGATATTTACCTTGCGTACACCGTACTTAATGCCCTCGACGATTTGCTCTACTGGAACGCCGTAAGTCTCAGGAATCTCTCCGCCAAACTCATTGATAATCGCCAACCACTCCTGCGGTACAGATGAGGAGCCATGCATAACCAGATGTGTGTTCGGAATTCGATCGTGAATCGCTTTGATACGATCAATCGCAAGAATGTCGCCGGTAGGTGGACGCGTGAATTTGTACGCACCATGGCTCGTACCACAAGCAATTGCCAGGGCATCGACTTGTGTTTTCTTAACGAAGTCTGCGGCCTCTTCAGGATCTGTTAGCATTTGATCGTGCGATAACGTCCCTTCTGCACCGATTCCATCTTCTTCTCCGGCCTGCCCCGTCTCCAGAGAACCTAGGCAGCCCAACTCACCTTCTACCGAGACACCACACGCATGCGCCATCTCAACAGTGCGGCGAGTAACATCAACATTGTATTCATAATCTGTGGGCGTCTTACCGTCTTCTCCCAGAGAACCATCCATCATGAC
>NZ_LWFU01000468.1:0-5666 GCF_001635135.1 Oleiphilus sp. HI0080 | reverse complement strand
CTCTTGGCAGGCTTTTCTCTCGGCTTTTCTCTCATTCTCGCAATAGGAGCTCAAAATGCTTTTGTCTTGAAACAAGGTTTGAAACAAGAGCATGTATTTCTTACTAGCTTGATTTGCGCGGTCTCAGATGCGCTNTTGATCACTGCCGGCGTGCTGGGGTTTGGCGCCATTGTTCAGGCATATCCTGAGATTGAGCTTGTCGCGCGCTTCGGCGGAGCGGCTTTTTTAATCTTATATGGCCTTAAGAGTTTCTATTCGGCTTGGCAAGCAGAGCACGCTCTGGTTGCAGAAGGAGCGTCTACATCACACGCGTATAAGATCGCCCTAACCTGTCTTGCGTTTACCTGGCTAAACCCACACGTTTATCTGGATACTGTTTTTCTCCTTGGCGCGATTTCTGTTCAATATGGAGAGCAGCAACATCTTTTTGGTATCGGCGCGGTGTGTGCATCCTTCGCATTTTTCTTTTCACTCGGCTACGGTGCCCGCATACTGCGTCCTATATTTGAAAAACCAAGTGCATGGCGCATGCTCGACTTCATTATCGGTATCGTCATGATCGCGTTGGCCGTCAACTTACTGCTTTAGGTGCTTATGAAGTTATCGTCTTTGCGAACCAGTGAGAAATCTGCGGCCTTCCACTACAGCCACCCGACTCACCTCGAAACCCTAGTAAAGTTTGCAGCACTGTTTGGTATCGTCGTCGCCTACTTTGGATTTATGGCCTACAAATATGATGCGGCAACCGGGTTTGGCTTGGCCGTTCTATCTTGGAGCTTTTTCGTTTTATGTACACCCATCGCGGATGGCGGTTTTCTTCTGGCATTTCCTGTGCGTTTGCTGTTCGGTATTAAAATGGCGATCACGCAATTGGTCGTTTGGTTTATAGCGATTGCGATCAACGTTTATATGCTTTCCGCACACGCAGATACTTACGAACTATCGATCATTACGAAAGTCTTGCACCAGATCCTCGTTGAGCCTTGGCCTTATTGGAGCATTCTCATTATTAGCGCATTGGGTACGTTTTTATCCATTTACTTTGGCGATGAAATGATGGATGTTACTCACCACCATAATCGCGAAAAACACCACAAGAACGGCTTCAAGTATCGAGTACTGGCGACTGTCGGTTTAGGCTTGCTAACGATCGCGGCGTACTATGAATTACTAAGCTCTCTCAATATCAATATTGGCGACTAAAGAGGACGCCTCTTCATGTATGAAGATCCGCAAGATTCAAAACAAAAAGTAGAAATAAAACGCTTAGGGCGATCGGGCTACTTGCATACGGTCATTCCGATTTTCGATAGTTCTGGCAAGGTGATTCAACGGATTGTAAAACCGTTAATGGTAGAGCTCACTCTTCGGGACATTATTCAGATCGTTGTCGGCGCAACGCTGTTGGCGATTCCCATGGCGTTTACGGAAGAAACGTGGCAGCTCGGAAGCACCCTTCCAAATTTAAATGTGGCCATACTCTCGCTCGTTTCACTTAGTTTTATTGCGCTGTTTGTGTATGTGCATTTTTACCGTTTCTACTTAAAAGGCTTCGTACTTGAATACTTCAAGCGCGTGTTTGCGATTTACGTTATCTCATTGGTTGTGGTTGGCTTGTTGATGACACTGATTCAACAATGCCCTTGGGGTGTTGATAACGTCCTCGCAATCAAGCGCATCATCATTGTTGCGTTTCCCGCCTCGATGAGTGCGGTCGCAACAGACGCATTAAAATAAGTGACGCTTCCCATGCTTACACACTACAACTGTGCTTTTGGCGATTTTGAGCTTTCGCGTTTTCCCTTGTTTGCATCAAGCAAGGCGCAGCAAAATCTTCAAGCATGGGAAAGCTCAGACACACTTTTGTTAGAGGATGTGGCTAAGCGGCAGCTGTCATCCAATGCCCGCATACTTATCTTAAATGATAGTTTCGGTGCTTTGAGCTGCGCGCTTGCCAAGCACAAACCCGTAGTCCAGTCCGATTCATTTTTATCGCTGACCGCAATCTCCAACAACATAAACGAAAACAAATGCGAGATGCCGGAGGCCATTCTACCTAGCACACAGAATCCACAGGGCATCTTTGATCTCGTACTGATCAAAGTACCTAAGTCGCTCGCTATGCTCGAGGATCAGCTTTATCGCTTGCGTGCCAACATAAACCAAAACACAACGGTGATTGCCTCGTGCATGGTGAAGTCGCTCAGCAAAAATACGCGTGTGCTTTTTGAGAATATTATTGGCCCAAGCAGCCAGTCTCTTGCCGCGAAAAAAGCAAGGCTCATTCATTGCTCGCCAGATCCGACTACTTGGCAGGGTAGCACTAAGTTTCCGCGATCATTTACGGCCTATGGCATGGCGCTAAGTTGCCACGCCAATGTGTTTGCGGAAGGCAGAGTTGATCCGGGCACGCACGTTTTTCTAGCGAATCTAGAATTATTGCCCAAGGCCGAGAGCCTCATAGATTTGGCATGCGGCAATGGCATTATGGGTATCAATAGCGCGCTAGCTTGCGATGCAAAGCAGGCTTTTTTCTGCGATGAATCGTTTATGGCGATCGACAGCACGACGCACAATACGCAGCAATACTTGTCCGATATCGCCTGTACTCTTGAAGCTGGAAACGGCATTCCTGATACCTTCCCAAACGTTGATCTGATCGTTTGCAACCCACCGTTCCATCAGCAACAAACAATGGGAACCGATATTGCGCTGGCCATGTTCCAAGACGCCTACGCGCACTTAAAAACGAACGGTCAGCTATGGGTCATTGCCAATCGTCATTTAGCCTACCACGGACCATTAAAACGACTATTCGGGAACTGCGAGAACATGGCTCAGCACAGCAAATATGTACTGCTTCGCTGCAGCAAACAGTAAGCGCCTGTTATGAAAAACGTTTCGCTCGCGATGAGCGCTAAAGACTGGTCAATACTAATTGGGCTTTCAATTCTCTGGGGTGGCTCTTTCTTTTTCAATGAGATCACGCTAACCGGGTTCTCTCCCCTCACCGTCGTTTGGCTACGCGTTACCATTGCCGCGGCCTGCTTGTGGTTTTTGGTGTTCGCCAAAAATATAACGATCCCTAAAACCGGCACATTTTGGTGGTCGATCATCCTAATGGGACTGATTAACAACGCCATGCCTTTTTCGCTGATTGTTTGGGGACAGCAAGAAATTGGCTCTGGGCTCGCTTCGATTCTCAACGCCACGACACCATTGTTCACCGTATTGGTTGCCGGAGCACTTTTAAGTGACGAGCGTATCGCACCGCTAAAAATCCTTGGTGTACTGATCGGACTCGGCGGCGTAGCCGCCATGATTGGGCCACAATACCTAAGCGGTCTAGGTGAGAGCGTGTCCGCGCAGCTCTCGATACTGGGTGCCGCACTCTGCTATGCCTTTGCCGGAGTGTTTGGCCGCCGTTTTCGTGAAATGCAGGTTTCTCCCGTGATGACCGCTACACTGCAAGTCAGCATGGCAAGTCTCTGGTTGTTGCCGGTATGTATTTTCGGAGGCCATGTCCAAGAGCTATCTACCGCCAATAGTTCCGCATGGTTAGCTGTCGCGGCACTCGGCACTTTCTGCACGGCATTGGCCTACATTGGTTATTTTTCTCTGCTTTCCAGCTCAGGCGCGACCAACCTGTCTTTAGTAACCTTTTTAGTACCGATATCAGCAATTTTATTAGGCTGGTTGTTTCTGGGTGAGCAGCTCAAACCCATTCACTATTTTGGTATGGCGTGTATCTTTACCGGCCTTGCTGCGATTGATGGTCGTCCCTTTAAAAAGTTGCGGCAACGGAAGGAGAAAGTGCTGTGACGTTGGCGTCCTCGTTTGCGTTGATCATCGCAATGTTCGTTCTCGCATTGACACCGGGCCCTGGTGTCTTTATCTCAATCTCCGCAGGCCTTCAAGAAACACCGAAGCGTATCGCCGCGATGATTAGCGGCATCATCACGGGCGACATTCTTTTTCTGATGCTCAGCATCTATGGATTAAGCTGGGTGGCCACGCACCTTCAAGGTGCATTTTTGTTTCTTCAATACGGCGGCGCCGCTTATTTGTGCTACATGGGCTTCATAATGCTCAAACACAGCAACGAAACGAGCATTGATCTGGCGCAAAACGGCAATCAAGCAAGCGCAACTGGCCGGCGTCAGCTTGGTTACATGGTGGGTCTTGTCGTCACGCTCGCCAACCCCAAAGTCATCTTCTTTTACGTGAGCTTTTTACCAAATTTCATGGACTTACAAAGCCTTACCGCGCTTGATATATTCATCGTGATCTTTATCATCGCCGCGGTACTCGCGACGAGCATGGGCTTTTATGCATGGCTCGCTTATAGCGCCCGACATGCCGTCGTATCGGAAGCGGCACAAAAAACATTGAATACAACATCTGGTGCCTTGATCCTCGTAACTGGCGTGATCTTCGCATTAAAAACGGGCTAAGCACTCTTTACCCTAACGGACTCATTATCTAATGGAACTCGAACTTATCGCCCTGTTGGGCATGGGCTTTACCTTTGGTTTACTTCACGCGCTCGACGCCGACCATGTGATGGCCGTCAGCACGATGTCGAGCAGTCGCAACGGCTTTCAATCCCGAGCTAGACAAACACTCGCATTCTGCTCTCGATGGGCCTTAGGGCATGGCGGAGTTCTATGTGCATTGGCGGCGGCACTACTCTCTTTTAATCTGCAATTTCCAGAATGGTTGCACGCCAGCGCTGAAAAGTTGGTAGGCATCATTCTCATCGCGCTTGGGGTCTGGATTCTATGGTCATTTCGGCAGAACAAAGTTCGACTGCGTATTCACTCGCATGGCGAACACGTTCATGCGCACCTTGCAGATGCGTCACATTCAGCAAAAACTGTGAACGATCATGGCCCCGTATTGGTCGGCATAACACATGGCCTGGCAGGGAGTGCGCCCGTTCTGGCTTTATTGCCCACACTTGAAGTCGCCAACGGAACATGGGGATTTCTTTATGTGCTGCTGTTCTCGCTCGGTGTGCTTTGTATGATGATGCTTTTTGGCCTTGGTTTTGGTTACGCTCAAGCGCGGCTGATTCAGTTTAGTACCAAAGTTTTTGAGTGGTCTCGACTGCTTATTGCAAGCATTTCGATTGGTTTCGGGACGTATTGGCTAGCCGGCTAGTTAAGGAAAGCGATCTCGCCACAGGTGCTGGTCAACATTCGACATCAAAACCGTCTTGTCGCGAAACGCTTCTCAGATTCACTATTTTAAGGCTTCTCCCCGTTCCATTTTCTTTGTAACACCGGGACCGGCTTCCGGCTCTAGGTCTCGGGCTTGGATCTCTTCGCCGCAACAATCGCAGGTATACCGTGGCTTGGTGTAATTTCCGCATGATTTATGGGTATAGACCACCGGCGCGCCATCTTCATCTGCAACCCATTTATCGCCCCACTGAACAACACTCATCAGCACAGGATAGAGATCTAACCCTTTCTCAGTAAGGCGATACTCAAAACGTTTGCCCGATGCATCATAAGGCCGTTTAACCAGAATACCTTCTTCGACTAATCGCGTTAGACGATCTGAGAGCCGATGCTTGGTAATACCCAGGGACTTCTGAAAATCTGAAAAGCGCCGAACCCGGCGGAAGCAATCGCGAATGATAAGTAAGGTCCAGCG
Source organism: Oleiphilus sp. HI0080 (assembly GCF_001635135.1). Lineage (NCBI taxonomy): Bacteria > Pseudomonadati > Pseudomonadota > Gammaproteobacteria > Oceanospirillales > Oleiphilaceae > Oleiphilus > Oleiphilus sp. HI0080. The sequence goes on along the minus strand of NZ_LWFU01000468.1, from coordinate 5 downwards.
ATCGC
>NZ_LWFU01000467.1:0-4947 GCF_001635135.1 Oleiphilus sp. HI0080 | reverse complement strand
ACCTCAACCAAATCGCTACGCGCAACCTCTCCACTTAAACTCACACTGGCATCGTCTCGCGTTGTCACCGAATACACTAGCTCTCCTCCAGAGGACCTGCGCCCTCAGGAACGTCAATCTCTAGATCAACACTCCAGTTCGAAATAACCGCCTCAATATCGCCTTTACGAGATTTCATTTCACTATCAAATTTATCCCTAAATGCCAGACCGATGTTGATGCCGAATACGATGACATTTTCCATATACCAACGCCCTTCTTTATTTTTGTACATAGAGTAGGTCACTGGATAGACGCTTCCATTTGAGGTAATCACCTCCATCTCGACAGAAGCTCGCGTATCGCTTCGCGGGTTAATTTGTGCTTTTACAACCCGCATTTCGAACGAGCCCTGGTCAACGATCGCTTTGGTATAGGTGTTGAAAAGACTTTCTTTAAAGCTTTCAACGAACTCATTTCGCTGATCCTTGGTCGCCTTTCTTGCATACTTACCCATCACTCGAGCAGCAATGCGACGAAAGTCAATGATGGAGCTGATCGCCTTCTCCATTTCAACGTAAAAGCCATCCGGATCGGTTTCGAATCGAGGCTTCTGCTCTTCAAAGGTTCGAAGAATATCCTTTACGTTTTTTTCGACGGTTGTTTTAACCAGGTCAGACTCATCTGCTGCAGCGACGGCACTAAACGGCAGCGCTAAAAAGAGGATGAACGTGAGCGTTAAGCGAATCATTTGTGGCATAGTCGACCTCTTAAAAATCTGCTTGTCCGGAAGCGAATGCCCCAATTAACTTTTCTAGATTGAGTGCCGATTGAGTATCAAAAATGGTATCGCCATCTGCGAGGACCTCTTCATCTCCCCCAACACTGATAGCGACATATTTATCCCCAAGCAACCCTGAAGTTTGAATTGACGCCACACTGTCAACGGTCAGATTATCCACATCAGAATAAATTTCCATTTCAACTAACGCTGAATAGGTTTCTTTCTCCAACGTTACGCTGCTAACCCGACCAATCGTAACACCTGCCATAGACACCTTGCCCCGCACCGACAACCCTCCGAGATCATCAAACAAGGCATAAACACGATAAGAGTTTTTTTGAGAATCTAACGACAAGCCACTCACTTGAAGAGCCAAGAACAACAGAGCGACCATGCCCGCCAACATGAAGAGCCCTACAACTAGCTCGACGGTTTTGTTATACATACGCTTCCCTTAAGATTTTACCTATCAAAAACCGCCAAACATGACAGCCGTCAACAAGAAGTCCAAACCAAGAACTGCCAATGAAGAATAGACGACGGTCTTTGTTGTCGCATTACCAATTCCCTCAGAAGTCGGAATTAGATCATAACCCTGAAAGACGGCTATCCAAGTAACAACAAGACCAAATACAACCGCCTTAATCATTCCGTTGAGCACGTCCGCCTCGAATTCAACTGCCGACTGCATATTCGACCAAAAGGCCCCACTGTAAACACCCAGCCAATCAACACTAATCAACATACCACCAAGCACACCAACAGTACTAAAAATGGCAGCAAGAATGGGCATTGACAAGAAACCAGCCCAAAAACGCGGCGCAATAACTTGCTTCATGGGGTCAACCCCCATCATTTCCAAACTAGACAGCTGTTCCGTCGCTTTCATCAAGCCAATCTCAGCCGTAAGAGCAGAACCCGCCCGACCAGCAAACAGAAGCGCGGTTACAACTGGGCCCAATTCTCTAACTAGAGTCAGCGCAACCATCTGCCCAACCGCCTGCTCAGACCCATAGTCAACAAGAATACTATAACCCTGCAAGCCGAGAACCATACCAATGAACATACCTGAGACAACGATAATGATGAGTGACAATACACCCACATGATAGAGCTGCTTTAAAAGCAGACGCAGCCCTTTAACCGTAAAACTCAAACCGAGTATTGCCCGAAGCAAAAATACGCCAGAGCGACCAAGCGTTGCAATGGTCTCAGTACCTGAACGACCAAGCTTTTGAATCTGCTTAATCACGAGCGACTCCATCAGTGCCAAAAGAAGTATTCAAATCGTCGCCCAAAAGATCGTCTACATAGTCTCGAGCTGGGTAATGAAAGGGTACCGGACCATCTGGCAAGCCGTTCACAAACTGATTAACCAATGCAGAATCAGACTTCCGTAATTCTTCTGGAGTTCCGGCACCAATCACACGCCCATCTGCAATCACGATTGCATGATCACAGATACTCAAAGATTCTGAGATGTCGTGCGAGACGAGTACGCTGGTCAAGCCAAGCGTATCATTTAGAAGACGTATCAACTGTACCAACACGCCCATCGCGATCGGATCCTGACCGGCAAACGGCTCGTCGTACATTATGAGCGCTGGATCCAGCACAATAGACCGAGCGAGCGCTACTCGCCGCGTCATCCCACCTGAGAGCTCCGATGGCATCATATCGCGAGCACCGCGCAAACCAACCGCATTGAGCTTCATGATCACGATATCCCGAATCATATCCTCAGGAAGGTTCGTGTGCGCCCTTAGTGGGAAGGCAACATTCTCAAATACACTAATATCCGAAAACAACGCACCGCTTTGAAACAGCATTCCCATTTTGGAACGCGCCTCAAACAAGTCTTCGCGACTCAGCGTCTGGAAGTCTTGGCCATCCACTAAGACGCGCCCTGAATCGGGGCGCAATTGCCCGCCGATCAGCTTCAAAAGGGTCGTTTTGCCAATGCCACTAGGGCCCATGATCGCGGTCACCTTGCCGCGCGGGATAGACAGGGTCAAACCATCAAAAATATTTCGATAACCCCGAGAGAAACAGAGACTCTCGACTTCAATGTAGGAGGACAAATGGTTTCCTGTATTCTTATAACACATCCTAGGAGGGCTAGATTCTAGCGAGCCTAGTTCGTCATTTACAAGTTAAAACTAAACAAGATTTCACGAACCGCATTAAGCTTGCTTTGACAAGGTAAGTTCAGCAAAATGCGCTCTCCTTCCCCCATCGAATTTTGTGAGCAAATCAAGTGTTAGTGTTCAGTGTAGCCCTTATTGTAGGACTGGTTATTCTAATCTGGAGTGCCGACCGTTTTGTTGAAGGTGCGGTATCTACTGCATTGCATCTCGGAATGACCCCCATGCTCGTCGGCTTGACCGTCGTTGCCTTCGGGACATCCGCTCCCGAACTGATTGTTTCTGCGATGGCTGCGCTACAAGACTCAAGCAACTTGGCAGTCGGCAACGCCATTGGCTCCAACATTGCGAACATTGCATTAGTTCTTGGACTAACTACGCTCGTTTCAGCGATTCCGATTAAGCTTGGCATACTTCGAGTCGAACTGCCTATTCTATTAATTGCTACCAGCCTTGCGACGCTCGTTATAATCGACGGCACGATCGTTTTTTACGACGGCTTGATTTTGTCCGGCTTACTCATCATATCCCTGATCGCGCTCGCCAAGCTTTCTTCATCTTCCGAAGAGCTTCCAGAAGAGATAGATGAAGCCAGCGACATCCCTCAAGCAAAAGCTTACCTTTACCTTATTGGAAGCATTGTTGCTTTGGTCTTGAGCTCAAGAATGCTTGTCTGGGGCGCGAGCGGCATCGCCACCGAGCTCGGCGTTAGCGATCTCATCATCGGGCTAACAATTGTCGCAATTGGCACAAGCCTCCCAGAGCTGGCAGCCTCGATTGCAAGCGCACTAAAAGGCCACCATGATCTGGCGCTAGGAAATATAATAGGGTCAAACTTATTCAATCTACTTGCCGTCATGGCTATACCCGCCTTTATATCGCCGCCAATCATTGACCAGGTCTCGTTATTCCGGGATTACGGCTTTATGCTTGTACTCACATTTGGGCTTGCGATTCTTTGCCTAGTAAATCATGTGAGTAAGCGCGACCAAATTGGTAAAATAGCCGGCATCACGCTTTTATGCAGCTATATTGTCTATCTAGTTATTCTTTACAAGGACTCGGTTACAGCACTAGCATGAATTACATTGAATCAGGCAAGCGCACCATTGAGATTGAGCGAAATGCAGTAAATGCCCTGCTCGATCGAATAGACAGCAATTTTGAGAAAGCTTGCGAAATCATGCTCTCCTGCAAGGGACGCGTTGTCGTGACTGGCATGGGAAAGTCTGGTCACATCGCTAATAAAATTGCCGCCACACTCGCCAGTACTGGCACCCCAGCGTTCTTTGTCCATCCTGGCGAAGCAAGTCATGGCGACCTAGGAATGATTACTCAGCAAGATGTCGTTCTCGCTATATCGAACTCCGGCCAAACTGAAGAAGTTGTAACGATCTTGCCTTTGATCAAACGCATGGGCGCCCCCCTAATTAGCATGACCGGCAAGCAGAGCTCCACACTCGCCAAGGCAAGCGATGTATCATTAGACATCAGCATTGAAACCGAAGCCTGCCCTCTTGGTCTCGCCCCAACCTCAAGCACAACAGTGACTTTAGCATTAGGCGATGCGCTTGCAGTTGCACTACTTGAAGCACGCGGATTTTCTGAAGAAGACTTTGCCTTTTCGCACCCTGGTGGGAGCCTAGGAAGAAAGCTCCTCCTAACCGTCGAGCAAATCATGCATATCGGCGATAGAGTGCCAAGCGTACCGCCCTCATCCTCCTTATCAGAAGGCTTATTTGAGATTTCACGTAAGGGGTTTGGGCTGACTGCCATTGTCGATAACGACAACAAAGTAGAAGGTTTGTTCACTGATGGAGACTTACGCCGCGCCTTTGACGAACAGGTAGACCTACATCAAACCGACATCGGCAGCATTATGACCAAAAATTGCAAAACCATTAACAAAGATGCGCTGGCAGCCGAAGCCCTGCATGTAATGGAAGAATATAAAATCACAGGTCTGCTGGTTACCGAGCCTGACAGAACCCTAGTCGGTGTAATTCATATGCATGATTTACTAAAAGCAGGTGTTGTATG